>DXDP01000093.1 GCA_019115445.1 Candidatus Nocardiopsis merdipullorum | reverse complement strand
GGTGGGCGTACGTGGACTTGAACCACGGACCTCATCCTTATCAGGGATGCGCTCTAACCGTCTGAGCTATACGCCCTCGTTCCGCAAGGAACTCTACCGCATCTCCGAGGGCCGAGCGAACCGGCCGCCACGGAGTGAAGGAGCAGGTACGCCCATGTACTGGGGCTGCTGCACCTTCTATTTTACTCCCGTCCCGGAGTGTTCGGGACAGGTGTGGGGTCGGCCCGATCGGTGGGCCGACCCCGAATGTCTCATTCGGCTTCGGAGAGTGTGACGTCGACACCGCCGACCAGGTCGGCGACCAGGTTGTACAACATCGAACCGACCGTGGCCAAGGCCGTGAGCAGCACGATGTTCAAGGCACCGATCACGCCGGTATAACCCAGGACCCGGCCGGGCGAGAACCATGCGGCCGGGTTGAGGCCGAGCTCGTCCTCACCACCGTCGCCCTCCAGAAGAGCGTTGATCATACTGGTGAGTTCGTCGAAGACACCCAGTACGGACAGGATCGTGTAGATCACTGCGACCGCGACGAACAGGATGATGAAGCACACGAGGGAGATGACGAAGCTGAACTTCATCACCGACCACGGCTCCACTCGAGAGACCGTCAGGTGTGCCTTGCGGCTCGACATCGTGGCTTTGACTGCGGGCGGTCCCTCGGTGACCGAGGGCTTGGGTTCGGTCACTGCCTTCTCCCCTGCCTCCGCACTGTCGGACCCGGCCTCCGAAGCAGCACCGTCCTCTTCGGCCGAACCCTCGACATCGACGGTCTTCAGGTCCTGATCGGCCGTCTCCGCGGCGTCTGAGTCGGAGTCGTTCTTGGTGGTGTTCCGTTGATTGTCAGACATAGAAACGTTACCGCTGGACTTTCGTTGAGAACGAGTGCGTGTACGGGTGTCGTGCGAACTGGGCAACGCAAAGCTCACACAACACCCGTATCAGGCCTAACACACCTTAAACCTCGTCGCCGTCTTCATCGTCGATCTCGGCGTCCGTGTCGTCCACCTCTGATTCCGCGGCTTCGGCGTTGCGAGCCACGGCGACGATCTGATTTCCCTTTTCCAAGTTCATCAGACGTACACCCATGGTGGTACGACCCGACTGTTTGATCTCGTCCACACCGGTGCGGATGACCCCGCCGGCGGAGGTGATCGCAAAGACCTCGTCCTCCTCCGGGTCGACGGTCATGGCACCGACCAGCTTGCCCCGCGTCTCGACGACCTTGGCGGTGAGTACGCCCTTGCCGCCACGGTTCTGTACCGGGTACTGCTCGGAGGGTGTGCGCTTGGCGTATCCGTTCACGGTTGCCACCAGGACATCGGTGGCACCGTCACCGGGGCGGATCACGTCCATGGACAACAGGTAGTCGTCCTCGAGGAAACGCATACCGATGACCCCGCTGGTTGCGCGGCCCATGGGGCGCAGCGACTCGTCCGAGGCCGGGAACCGGATCGCCTGTGCGTCACTGGAGATCAACAGCAAATCGTCCCCGGGAAAGACCAGACGTGCGGCGATGAGTTCGTCGTCCTCACGCAGATTGATCGCGATGATGCCTGCTGCCCGGGCCGAGTCGAAGTCCTGCAGTCGGGACTTCTTCACCAGACCGGCACGGGTGGCCAGGACCAGATACGGTGCGTCGTCGTAGTCGCGCAGCGCCATGATCTGCGCGATCTCCTCGTCCGGTTGGAAGGGGAGGAGGTTGGCCACGTGTTGACCACGGGCATCACGAGCGGCTTCCGGTAGTTCGTAGGCCTTCATCCGGTACACCCGACCCTGGTTCGTGAAGCACAGGATCCAGTGGTGTGTGGTGGTGACGAAGAAGTGTTGGACGATGTCGTCCTGCTTGAGCTGGGCCCCTCGTACCCCCTTGCCACCCCGCTTCTGCGCACGGTAGTTGTCGATACGGGTGCGCTTGGCGTAACCACCGTGGGAGATCGTGACGACCACGTCCTCCTCGGCGATGAAGTCCTCCATACGCATGTCACCCTCGAACGGGATGATGTGCGTGCGGCGCTCGTCACCGTACTTGTCGACGATCTCGGCGAGTTCTTCGCGGATGATTTCCCGCTGACGGGCGTCGGAGACGAGGATGTCGTTGTAGTCGGCGATCTGTGCCATCAGCTCGTCGTACTCGGCAGTGAGAGCGTTGCGCTCCAGAGCGGCGAGCTTGCGCAGCTGCATGTCGAGGATCGCGCGTGCCTGGACGTCGTCGATCTCCAGAAGGCCCATGAGTCCGGTCCGGGCTTCCTCGGCGGAGGCGCTGGCCCGGATGAGGCTGATGACCTCTTCGATACGGTCCATCGCCCGCAGCAGGGCGCGCAGGATGTGCGCCCGTTCCTCGGCCTTGCGCAGCAGGTACTTCGTACGCCGGACGATGACTTCGATCTGGTGATCGACCCAGTGGCGAACCATCTGGTCCAGGCTGAGGGTGCGTGGTACCCCGTCGACGAGCGCGAGCATGTTCGCGCCGAAGGTTTCCTGCAGCTGCGTGTGCTTGTACAGGTTGTTGAGGACGACCTTGGCGACGGCGTCACGTTTGAGGACGATGACCAGGCGCTGACCGGTACGGCCGCTGCTCTCGTCACGCACGTCGGCGATTCCGGTGACCTTGCCGTCCTTGACCAGGTCGGCGATCTTTATGGCGAGGTTGTCCGGGTTGACCTGGTAGGGCAGTTCGGTGATGACCAGGATCTGGCGACCCCGGTTGTCCTCCTCGACCTCGACCACGGCACGCATCGTGATGGAGGCGCGGCCGGTACGGTAGGCCTCCTCGATCCCGCGCCTGCCGACGATGAGTCCGCGCGTGGGGAAGTCGGGTCCCTTGATCCGCTCGATGAGCGCGTCCAGGAGAGCTTCGTCGCCGGCGTCGGGGTTGTCCAGGTACCAGTTGACGCCTTCGGCGACCTCGCGCAGGTTGTGCGGCGGGATGTTCGTGGCCATCCCGACCGCGATCCCGGAGGAACCGTTGACCAGCAGGTTCGGGAAGCGAGCCGGCAGCACGACGGGCTCCTGGGAGCGGCCGTCGTAGTTGGGCCGAAAGTCGACGGTCTCCTTGTCGATGTCCCGGAGCATCTCCATGGCCGGCGGTGCCAGTTTGCACTCGGTGTAGCGCATGGCCGCGGCCGGGTCGTTGCCCGGAGACCCGAAGTTGCCGTTCGGGTCCACCAGGGGCATGCGCATGGACCACCACTGGGCGAGGCGTACCAGGGTGTCGTAGATGGCGCTGTCCCCGTGAGGGTGGTAGTTACCCATCACGTCGCCGACGACCCGGGCGCACTTGAAGTACCCCCGGTCGGGGCGGTATCCGCCGTCGTACATGGCGTACAGCACGCGTTGGTGGACCGGTTTGAGGCCGTCACGAACGTCGGGGAGTGCACGGCCCACGATGACCGACATCGCGTATTCGAGATAGCTGCGCTGCATCTCGACCTGGATGTCGACAGGTTCGGTCCGGTCGTGGTCTTCCTCGATGGCGTCCGGGTTATTCGCATCCGTCACGGATGTCGATCCCTTCTTCGAAGCTTCGTCGGGCGGGAGTCACTAGATGTCCAGGAAACGGACATCCTTGGCGTTGCGCTGGATGAAGGAACGGCGGGATTCGACGTCCTCCCCCATGAGCACGCTGAATATCTCGTCCGCCTGGGCGGCGTCGTCCAGGGTGACCTGGAGCAGCACCCGACTGATCGGGTCCATGGTGGTCTCCCACAGTTCATTCGCGTTCATCTCACCCAGCCCCTTGAATCGTTGGACCAGG
>DXDP01000092.1 GCA_019115445.1 Candidatus Nocardiopsis merdipullorum | reverse complement strand
GGGGCGGTGGGATTCGATCGGGGCACAAGTGGAACGAGGGCACGGGTGGCAGCGAAAGGCACGCGACACGGACGGGGTCCCTTCGGTAGGGGTTCGTTTTCCTTCTTCACCTGTCCTGAGAGACGCTCATCTCCCTTCGTGCCACCTGGAATACCAGGTTTTTCTTCGGATCCGCCCCGTTCGAACAGGAGGACGTACTCCCCTCGAACACAAGGAAAACGGCATACTGCATGGTGTGACTCACGTGTACCTTTCCTCCCCCGGCCCCGTGGCACTGGCTCACCGGGGCGGCTGGCTCATCGACGATCAAGGCGTGTGCCGCACCGAACTGGAAAACACAGCAGTCGCCTTCCAGCACGCCGTCGACCTCGGCTACACCCACTTGGAGACGGACGTGCACGCGACCGCCGACGGTGCACTCATGGCCTTCCACGACACAACCCTGGACCGTGCCACCGACCGGGTCGGCATCATCGAGAAGATGCCCCGTCGCGAGGTGGCTCGGGCACGGGTTGCCGGCCAAGAACCCGTGCCCCTCATGGAGGATCTGTTGGGTTCGTGGCCCCATGTGCGCTTCAACATCGATCTGAAGTCGGACTCCTCGGTGTTGCCGATGGTGGAGGTGCTGCGCCGCACCAACGCCTGGGACCGCGTGTGCCTGGGCTCTTTCGACCAGGCCCGGCTCGACCGTGCACGCGTCCTGGTCGGCCCTGGGGTGGCCACCTCCTGTGGTCCGGTCGATGTGGCCCGGTTGCGGGTGGCTTCCCTGACCACGCTGTTGCGGCCCGTGGCCCCCCGCACCCCGGTGTGTGCGCAGATCCCCCTGCTCCGGGGTGGGTTTCCCGTGCTGAGTCGGGACGTGATCGGCACGGCCCACCGTCTGGGCATGCAGGTCCACGTGTGGACCATCAACGACCCCAAGGTGATGGAACGTCTGCTCGATGCCGGTGTGGACGGCATCGTCACCGACAACACCGTCGCGCTCAAGGAGCTTTTGAGGCGACGGGGCCAGTGGAACGACAACGCGATCGCCAACACCCTGCGGAACGGATAGTCCCCGATGTCCACCACCCCGACCTCCTCGACCGGGGGCAACGCCCCATCTTCCGATCCACGACAACGCAGACGCGAGCAGCGCGGCTGGTACATCTACGACTGGGCCAACCAGGTGTTCATCACCTCGGTCGTGACCGTACTCATCGGCCCCTACCTGTCCGGTCTGGCCTGCGATGCCGCCGGGGCCTCCGGGTCCTGCCTGGAACCGGAGCTGCGCATCCACCCCTTGGGGGTGGATTGGATCGGCGTGCACCCCAACGCTCTGCATCCGACCCTGACCACGGGCGTGGTCCTGCTCCTTGTGCTCCTGTTGCCGCTGGTGGGGGCACTGGCCGACCAGAGCCGCCACAAGAAGCGGTGGCTGTTCTGGCTGGCCGCGGGCGGGTCGGTGAGCATCAGCTCGATGTATCTGACCGACGACTACCGACTCACCGCCTTGCTGTTCGTCCTGGGCAACGTCGGCTACGGACTGTCGATCGTGGTGTTCCATGCGTTCCTGCCGGAGATCGCCACCGAGGAGGAACGCAACCGCGTCTCGGTGACCGGCTGGTCGCTGGCCTATCTGGGCGGCGCGCTCCTGCTCACCCTCCATCTGGGCCTGATCACGTGGGCCCCCGACATCGGGCTCGGGGACGCCGAGGCAGTACGTATTGCGTTCGCGTCGGTGGGTGTGTGGTGGCTCGGCTTCTCCGTCCTGGGGATCAGAAAGCTGCGTAACCGGTACAGCGAACTGGTGTCGGCCCCCGGCCCACCCAGGATCGGTGCCTCGCTCAAACAGTTCGGCCAGACCCTGCGCGACATGCGCACCTACCCGAACACCCTGTTGTTCCTGCTTGCCTTCGTCTTCTTCAACGACGGCATCCAGTCGGCCATCTACTTCGCCGGGAACTTCGCGACACAGGACCTGGGACTGTCCCTGACCGTGCTGAGCGCAACCATCCTCATGATCCAGTTCGTGGCCTTTGCCGGCGCGTTGCTCATGGGGCGTGTCTCCCGTGTGGTGGGCACCAAGAAGACCGTGTTGTTCAGTTTGTTCGTCTGGTGCGCCCTCGTCACGTGTGGGTATTTCCTACCACCGGGCGAACCTTTGCTGTTCATCCTGTTGGGCCTGGGGATCGGCACGGTGCTGGGTGGCACCCAGTCGCTGGCACGTGCCCTGTTCTCCCTGTTGATCCCCCGTGGACGCGAAGCCGAGTACTTCAGCCTGTACCAACTCGCCGACCGGGGTTCCAGCCTGCTCGGTGCCGGAATGGTGTCCGTCGTCGTCAACATCACCGGCGGCTACCGCACCGCGATCTTTTCGTTGTTGTTCTTCTTCGTCATCGGCGGGGCCCTGCTGTGGCGGACCGACCTGAAGGCGGGTGTCGAGGCGGCCGGCAACACCCCTCCACCTCACCTGTGACCCTTCGTGTTCCGGGGTCGTGGTCTTGCCACGATACTGGGGGCAACAGGCGACAAGGGCACGGAAAGGGCATGTCAGGTGCTGGTACTGCACGGCGTGTGGGACGCCGACACGCTGGCGATCTGGGGCGAGGTCGCTCCCCGTGCCGGTGCGCGGTCCGGTGCGCAAAAAACCTCGGGGGTGGGGAATCATCCCTTCTCCGCCGGGTTCGACACCCTGCGCCGTTCGATGATCGAGGCCTGCTCGACGGAGGCGGCCGATCGTGCCGAGCCGGGTGAACTCGTCCTGGTCCTGCCCGGGGACACCGCGGCCCCGGCCGCCTCGACCACTGCCCACACCGACACCGGACCGGCCGGTTTCCATCCCTGGCGCGTACCCGCCCTGCGGTTGCCGGCCGCCGACGCCGAAAGACTGCTGGCACGGCTCGACCATATGCGTGCGGGGCCTGCGCTGATGCACCTGGCCTTGGTGCGTGCCTTCGCCGAACACCTGGTCGTCTCCGGATGTGTCCTGCCCGACCTGGTGGGCAACCCGCCCCGGGCACGTTGGCGACCCGCACCCCTGGAGCGTGCCGAGGAGCATCTGGCCGCCCTCACCGCCGCACTGCCGACAGCTGCACGAGCACACCTGCAGGACAGAGGGGCCGACGTGATCGCCCGCTCCTGTGTCCTGGCCCCGCTGGAGCTGCTCACCGACGCCGTCGCCCGTCGTTCGGCCCGCCCCACCAGGATCGAAGCGTCGGCGGAGGACCCCTCCCCCACAGCGCGGTTGGCCTTGGCCCTGAGCGACCGACGTGCTCGGGTGGACAAGGCCACGGCGACCCGACTGCGCGGGCCACTGCGCGAGTGGCGGGCACGGGTACGCCGCTTCGGCCGAGCCCGGCTGCTGTTCCTGTTGCGTGAACCCCCCGCGGAGGGGCCACAGCTCTGGCACGTGGAGTTCTGGGTGTGTTCTCCGAGCGAACCGGGCTTGCGTCTGCCTCTGGAACAGGTGTGGTCGGGTGAGGGGGCGCCCTGGCTGCCCGAGGACGTGGGCACCACCACCCTGGCCGATCTACGTACCGCCGCACGGCACTACCCCGATCTGGTCCGGGTGCTCGACGATCTGGCCCCCGCACGAGTGACGCTGAGCACCGCCGGTGCGCAGGAGTTCGTGTCCCGGTACGCCCCGCGCCTGAGCCGCGCGGGCTTTGCAGTGGTCCTGCCGGAGTGGGCCGGAAGGGCCCCGTTGGGGTTGCGCATGGCCGTGGAGGAAGACCCCGGGCCACGCCGAGGTGGTGTGAGCCCCTCGGACCTGGTGGAGGTGTCCTTCGAAGTACTTCTGCACGGCCACGACGACACCACCCCCTTGGACCAGGAGGAACTCGCCGAACTGACGGAGCTGGCCAGGCTCAAACGTTCGCTGGTCCGGGTCCGGGGCCGGTGGGTGGAGATGGATCCTGCACAGGTCGACTCCGTTGTGGACCTGATGGCACGGCGTGATCGGATGCGGCGGAACCAGGCATTGCGTATCGCCGTGGGCGCGGACCGGTCGATGCCGCTGCCGGTCACGGACGTGACCGCCGACGGCCCTTTGGGGGCTCTGCTGGATGGGAAGGCCAAGGCCGAACCGCGTCCGTTCGGTACCCCGCCCGGTTTTGTGGGGGAATTGCGTCCCTACCAGGGCCGGGGCGCGGCGTGGCTGCGCTTCCTCGGTGAGCTGGGGTTGGGTGCGGTCCTGGCCGACGACATGGGGCTCGGCAAGACGGTGCAGTTGCTGGCGCTGTTGACCGATGAACGTACCGGGGGCTCTGCCCCGGGGCCGACACTGTTGGTGTGTCCGGTTTCGCTCATGGGCAACTGGCGTCGGGAGTCGGAGAAGTTCGCCCCCGCTCTGCGGGTGCACGTCCACCACGGTGCGGATCGCCCCTTCGGCAACGACCTGGCCCGCCTGGTGGGCGCCTGTGATCTGGTGATCACCACCTACGGGATGGTGGCGCGTGAGGTGGAGGAGTTTGCGGCCCTGCCCTGGCACCGAGTGGTGTGTGATGAGGCGCAGGCGTTGAAGAACCATGGCACGGGGCAGGCGCGGGCGGTGCGGTCGCTCCCTGCTGCCAGCCGGATCGCGTTGACCGGTACCCCGGTGGAGAACGATCTGGAAGAGCTGTGGTCGATCATGGAGTTCGCCAACCCGGGGTTGTTGGGTTCGGTCACCGATTTTCGGCGTGCGGTGAGCGCCCGGTCCGGGGAGGAGGCAGGTGCGACGCCGGTCCGCAGCTTGACCGGGCCGTTCGTGTTGCGCCGGCTCAAGACCGACCGGTCGATCATCACCGATCTGCCCGAGAAGCACCAGGTGCGTACCTGGTGCACGCTCACCCCCGAACAGGCGTCACTGTACAAGGCCGTGGTGGACGACATGGGTGAGCGGTTGTCGGAGGCCACCGAGGCCGAGCGCAAGGGTCTTGTGTTGGTGACGATGGCCCGGCTCAAGGCGATCTGCAATCATCCGGCGCAGTTCTTGGGGGACGGTTCGGCCCTGGCCGGCCGTTCGGGGAAGTTGGAACGGTTGGAGTCGATCCTGGGCAAGGTGGTCGCCGAGGGTGACAAAGCACTGTGTTTCACGCAGTACACGAGTTTTGGGGAGAGGCTCGCCCCCTATCTGCGTTCCCGGCTGGATGTGCCGGTGCTGTGGCTGCACGGTGGTACCTCGCGTGCCGACAGGGAGGAGATGACTCGACGTTTCCAGACGGCGAAGGGACCGGCGATCTTTCTTCTGTCCCTCAGAGCAGCGGGTACCGGCCTGAACCTGACTGCGGCCAACCACGTGGTGCACGTGGACCGGTGGTGGAACCCGGCGGTGGAGAACCAGGCGACCGACCGGGCCTTCCGTATCGGCCAGCGGCGCAACGTGCAGGTGCGCACGATGGTTTGCGTGGGGACCGTGGAGGAACGGGTGGACGAGATGCTCACGCGCAAGAGCGCGCTGGCCGACAGCGCGGTCTCCTCGGGGGAGGAGTGGCTGACCGACCTGTCGGTGGAGGACCTGCGTGAGGTGGTACGGCTGATGCCCGAGGCGGTGGCCGGTTGAACTCCTGGTCGGAGTTGATCACTCGTGCTCTGTCCGGCCCTGTTACCGGGGTGTGTGCCGAGCCGTTGACCGTCCGTTCCGGGGAGATCCTCACCCGGGTGGGTGGACAGGGTCACCAGGTGAGTGTGATCCGGCATGTGTTGTCGGAGCAGGAGTGGGAACGCATCTGCGCGGCCCTGGCTTCTCAGGAGGTGTTTCGGGCCCGGGTTCTGGCCGGGGAACTACCCCCGAAGACCGATCGGGTCTTTGCGTTGCTGGGCCTGTACCTGGTGCCGCCCGGGTGGGGCTCCTTGGTGTCGACGTGTTCCTGTCCTGAGTGGCGGGGC
>DXDP01000091.1 GCA_019115445.1 Candidatus Nocardiopsis merdipullorum | reverse complement strand
ACCCCATCGGGGTCGGGGGTGACGCCGGGACCACCAGGTGAAGCGGTACCGGTCTCCCCTCGCACATGTTCCACACCGGATACCACGCGAAGGTGGTGTTCGGGCCCCGTTTCGTCCCTGATCCCGGGGGTGTCTGCCGACCCGAATTCCAGAGCCAACTGCTGAGGAAGCACAGTTGGGTGGGTCTGCTGTCCTGTGCGGAACGTAGCCATCCGAGGTGATCTCCTTATAGGTGATGGCTGGTGCTGGTAACGGTGGGCTCTCCGCCACACGGGCCAAAAGCACCTACCTTCAGGAAGGGGATCCCGTTACCTCGGCTCGTAGGTTGGGGTCGGAGATGGTCGCCCCTTCTGTGGGCGGACCACGAAACCAGGTTTCGGGTGGTGTGACAGAGCCAACCGTAGCGTGACAGGACGGGGAACACAGTGGTGAACGGTGTCGGTGTTGGTCGGCAAGTCGGGACCCTGACCCTTGCTGGGTTACCCATCGGGAACGTGGAGGACGCCTCGCCCCGGCTCCTGCGAACCTTGGAAGAGGCACGAGTCGTCGCGGCGGAGGATACACGCCGTCTCCGGAAATTCGCCTCTCGTGCCGGGATCGATCCCGGTGGGGAACGCGGTGCCCGGATCGTGTCCTACTACGACGCGAACGAGGCCCGCCGTACCGATGAACTCCTGGCGGGGTTGCGGGACGGCAAGGACGTCCTGTTGGTCACCGACGCGGGTATGCCGGGGGTGTCCGACCCCGGATATCGCCTCGTCGTCGCCTGTGTGGAGGAGGACATCCCGGTCACCGTGATCCCCGGCCCCTCCGCGGCGCTCGCGGCACTGGTGGTCTCGGGCCTGCCCACCGACCGGTTCTGTTTCGAGGGCTTCCCACCGCGTAAGGGGCTGTCCCCTTACCTGGCCGGGCTGGCGGACGAACGCAGAACCATGGTCTTCTTCGAGAGCCCGCATCGCATCTTGGCGACCCTGACGGCGATGGTCGAAGCTTTCGGGCCGGATCGCCGAGCCGCCGTCTGCCGTGAACTCACCAAGACCTACGAGGAAGTTCGACGCGGTGGTCTGAGCGAGCTGGCGGAGTGGGCCACGGGCGAGGTACGAGGTGAGATCTCCGTCGTGGTGGAGGGTGCCCGCCCCGGGGGTGCTTCCACCACGGACACGGACCTGCTCGACTCCGTGGCTGCTCTGGAGGACGAGGGCGTGCGCCGCAAGGAAGCGATCACCCGCGTGGCCAAGAGCGCGGGCGTACCGAAGCGACGCGTCTACGACCTGGCCCACGGGATCACCACCGTCGAGGAACAGGACCCCTGAACACCGGGAGCACCGACGGAAAAGGCCCCGGCACCGTCCGATGTGAACAGTGCCGGGGCCCTTGTGTCCGTTGCCGACGGGTCCTGATCAGACCACGGCGCCGTCGTCCTGTTCGCGTGCGGCCTTGGCGGCGACCCGCTGCTTGGCCTTGCGCTCACGGAGCACGTGCGGCGGTGCGGTCTTGTCCCAGCGTTGCAACCAGATGGCCAACGGCACGGCGACGAAGACGGTGGAGACCACACCCGTGGTCAGACCGACCAACATGGCGATCGAGAAGTCCTGGAGCGACGACCCACCGAAGAAGGTGAGGAAGCCCAGGATGATCCACGCGCCGACCGTCGTGTTGACGGTACGCGGCAAGGTGTTGATGACGGCGCGGTTGGCGATCTCGATGAACGAGGACTTCTCGTCCCTGGCCCACTCGTCACGCACCCTGTCGAACACCACCACCGTGTCGTTGACCGTGAACCCGATCACACTCAGGATCGCTGCGAGGAACACGCCGTCGATCGGCTTGCCCAACCACATGAACAGACCGATCACCAGGGCCATGTTGAAGGCCAGCGACAGCATGGTGGACACACCGAAGGACCAGCGGAAACGCCAGGCCAGGTAGGCCATCTGCAAGATCAGCGCCCCGCCGAGAGCGATGAGCGCCCGGTTGCGCAACTCGCTGCCCATGCTCGGGCCGATGAACTCGTCACTGACCATCTCCACCCCGCCGGTCTCCTCGGCGAGTGCCTCGGTGATGGAGTTGGCGTCGGTATCGGAGATGTCCTGGGTCCGTACGGCCAGGTCGCTGTCGCCCGATTCCTGGACCATGGCGGATTCCGCCCCCGGGAAGTCGACCGATGTGACCACCTCTCGGGCCTCGTCCACGCTCAGGTTCTGGTCCCCGGTGATCTCGTACTCCATGACGCGGCCGCCCCGGAACTCCACACCCCAGTTGATGTCCTGGAACAGCGGTGCGGACACGGCGGTGATCACGATCAGTGCCGCAACGATCAGACCGTAGCGGCGGACCTTCATCAGGTTCGGGTTCTTTTCCACCAACCATTCGCGGACACGGCCGATCCGGCTGATACCGGTGATCGCGGGGTGCTTGCGGATGACCGCACGGCGCACCGTGAATTCCACGAAGACACGGGCGATGACCAGCGCGGAGAACATCGACACGACGGTACCGATGCTCAACGTCACACCAAAGCCCTGCACGGTGCCGGAAGCGAAGAAGAACAGCAGAGCAGCCGCAAGGAGTGTGGTGATGTTGGTGTCGAGCACCGCGCTCCAGGCCTTCTTGGTGCCCTCGACGAACCCCTTCTCCAGGCTCGGCGGGATGGCCCGACGCCGACGGCGCTTGAGCACACCGGCCTCCGCGTCGGCCGCCTCTGCGTCGGTGGCGTCCTTGAGCCCGGCGGACTTGTTGGCCTCGTAACTCTTCTGCTGTTGCTGGTACTCCTCACGCGCGCGCTCGAAGATCAACACGTTGGCGTCGATGGCCATACCGATCGCCAACACGAAACCGGCCAGACCCGGAAGGGTCAGCGTGGCCCCGAGGGCGACCAGGGCTCCGTAGGCGATGAGCGTGTAGAAGGCCAACGCCAAGGAGGCGAGGAAGCCGACGAGCCGGTAGACCAGCGTGATGTACAGCGCAGTGAACGCGATACCCAGGACAGCGGCGATGGCACTGGCCTGGATGGCGGCGGCACCGAGGGTCGGGCCGACGGTCTGGCGCTGGACCTCGGTGACCGGGAGCGGCAGGGAACCACCCTCGATCAACACGGCCAGCTCCTCCGCGGTCTCCGCGGTGAAGGTGTCGCTGGTGATGGTGGTGGAGCCGCCCGGCATACCGACCTCACAGCCGATCTCCGGGTTGACCTCGGGCGCCGAGATGATCTGGTCGTCGAGCACGATCGCCACGCGACGCTTCGGGTCACTGACGGGGTGACAGGCGGCCTCACCGGTCAGCTGCGCCCACTGCTCGCGGCCCTCGCCACGGAAGTCGACGTTGACCTGCCACTGAGCACGGTTCTGACTGTCGAGGACGGCCTCGGCACTGGAGACCCGGTCGCCCTGGATGGCGGTTTCACCGAGTTGGAGTTGGTTGCCCTCCGAGTCGGGGAGGGTCATCACGACGTCCTCGGGGTTCTCGGCGGGTTGGCCACCACCGCCACCGCCGCCGGGGGGCATCATGCCCTCCAGGTCGTCCAGACCTTCCAGACCTTCGAGGTCCTCCATGCCCTCCATCTCGGGGGGCAGTTCCTCGGCGGGGGCCTCTTCGTCCCCGCTCTCCTCGGATCCGTCGGACGGAGCACGGGCGTCGTCGGCCTGAGTGTCGGGTGTGTTGGCGAAGTCGCCGGGTGGCGGTTCCTGGAAACCCTGGCCACCGGATTCACCGATGCCCAGGATGGGGTGGAAGGACAGCTGTGCGGTCTGACCGACGATCTCGGCGGCCTCCGCAGGGTCCTGCACACCGGGCAGTTCGACGATGATCCGGTTCTCACCGGAACGCGACATGTTCGCCTCGGCCACGCCCAGGCGGTCGATGCGCTGGCGCAGCACCTCCAGGACCTTGTCGGTGTTGTCGGAGTCGGCGACCGTGCCGTCGGTACCGTCCTGGGTCTCCAGGACGATCTGGGTGCCGCCGCTCAGGTCGAGTCCCAGGCGGGGCGGTATGAACCACGCCGCGCCGAACGCGACGAGGACGACGAGCAGGGAGATGAGGGCGCGAATCCAGCGCCCACCAGCTCCCGTATTACTGGACAAAGGGGATACCTCTCACTGCAAATGGGTGATCCGGACACACCGGCCGAGAGTGAGCCCACCGGTGTCGGCCCGGGGATGGTCAAACGGTGGTGGGCGCGGGGAGAGGAGGTCCCCGGGTCTGTGGTAGCTCACCCGCGTCGGTCTGTTCGGGAGCCAGATCGAAGGGCACGGGTGGAAGGGGCCACCAGGGCTGATCCCACACCACCAGACGCAACGCCCCACTGGGCACGGCATCCGGCAGGTGTACGGCCGAGCGTTGGTCACAGACCTGGGAGGGCAGCGTGGTGGTGATCCGATCCACCGGATCCACGTGCTCACCCGAGGTCTGCGTGGACTTCGAGGATTCACCGTCCCCGGGCGTATCGACCGCACTGGCCAGCCCGTGTGGCGGCAGCGCACCGGAGGCCGGGCGGACCTGCAACCCGGAAGCAAGAGGAAAGGACAGTACGACCAGGACCAGCGCGGTTGTGAGCAACGCGGTGGTGCATCGGACAGGCCGGGGTATGGCACGGGTAACCGTGGTGACCACCGCCTCGAGTGAAAGGTCCGGGGCGGGCTTGGCACATCGGGCCTGTGCGCCCCGGCACACAACGCTGTTCTGCCGAGCATACGGGTACTGGAGTACCCGGTGGCATCCGTGCGAGGGTACCCGCTCCCGAAGGCGCTGCACAGTGGTCGAGTGACCGAACGAGTACCGAGCCACCCCCCGAGCCCTTTAGTCTTGAGGCATGTCGTCGAATCGTCACATCCTGACCGCGGTCGCCTGGCCCTACACCAACGGCCCGCGCCACATCGGCCACGTCTCCGGGTTCGGTGTTCCCTCGGACGTCTTCTCGCGCTTTCAGCGAATGTCGGGGAACAACGTGCTGATGGTCAGTGGTACAGACGAGCACGGCACCCCGATCCTGGTGTTGGCCGACCAGGAAGGACTGAGCCCGCGCGATCTGGCCGATCGCTACAACCGGGTCATCGCCGAGGACCTTGTGGCCCTCGGGTTGTCCTACGACCTGTTCACCCGCACCACCACCGGTAACCACTACGACGTGGTGCAGAAGCTGTTCATCGCGCTGTACGAGAACGGTTACGTCTTCACCCACACCACCAAGGGGGCCGTGTCGCCCTCCACCGGGCGTACACTTCCCGACCGCTACATCGAGGGCACCTGCCCCATCTGCGGTTACGACGGAGCCCGCGGCGACCAGTGCGACAACTGCGGCAACCAACTCGACCCGATCGACCTGCTCGCCCCGCGTTCGCGCGTCAACGGGGAAACACCCGAGTTCGTCGACACCGAACACTTCATGCTGGACCTGCCCGCCTTTGCGAGCGTGCTCGAGGAGTGGCTCGCGAGCAAGGAGGGCGACTGGCGACCCAACGTCCTCAAGTTCTCCCGGAACCTGGTCGAGGACCTGCAACCGCGTGCGGTGACCCGGGACCTCAACTGGGGCGTGCCCATCCCGCTCGAGGGGTGGAAGGACAACCCCAACAAGCGACTCTACGTGTGGTTCGACGCTGTCATCGGATACCTGTCGGCCTCGATCGAGTGGGCCGAACGCATCGGTGACCCTGAGGCCTGGCGTCGTTGGTGGCAGGGTGAGGATGCCGAGTCCTTCTACTTCATGGGCAAGGACAACATCGTCTTCCACTCGGTCATCTGGCCCGCGATCCTGCTGGGGGAAAGTGGTCGGGTCGGTCAGAACGGCGAGCCCGGGGTGTTCGGGGAACTGAACGTGCCCACCGAGGTGGTCTCCAGCGAGTTCCTCACCATGGAGGGACAGAAGTTCTCCTCCTCCCGCAGCGTGGTGATCTACGTACGGGACTTCTTGGAACGCTACTCGGCCGATGCGTTGCGGTACTTCATCATGGCCGCCGGCCCCGAAACCCACGACACCGATTTCACGTGGGCCGAGTTCGTACGGCGCAACAACGACGAACTCGTGGCCGCCTGGGGCAACCTGGTCAACCGTTCCGTGTCCATGGCAGCCAAGAACATCGGGCACATCCCCGAGGCGGGTGAATTCACCGACGAGGACGAAAGGGTCCTGGCGGCCTCCCGCTCCGCTTTCGACACGGTCGGGCAGCGTCTGGAACGGTCACAGTTCAAGGCCGCTCTCCAGGAGGCCATGCGTACTGTGGCCGAGGCCAACAAGTACATCTCCGAACAGGCCCCTTGGGTGTTGAGGAAGACCGACCCCGAACGGATGGCCACCGTCCTGCACGTGGCCCTACAGCTGGTCCAGGACGCCAACACACTGCTCACGCCGTTTCTGCCCGAGTCCGCGAACAAGGTCCACGCGATGCTCGGTGGCACCGGAACGTGGACAGGTATGCCGCGGATCGACACCGGCCGTGACACCATCGGCGGCTCCGAGGAAGCGGTGGAATACCCGGTCATCACGGGGGATTACGCCGACAACGTGGCGCGTTGGGAATCGATGCCGATCGCCACGGGCACGCCTTTGGAGCGCCCGCAGCCGCTGTTCGCCAAGCTCGACCCCTCCGTCGTGGACGAAGAACTCGCGAGGTTGAGCGCCGAGGCCGGATGAACCGGTCCTGGGACGGGTCGGTGACGGATCGGTGGTAGGACGAGGGACATGGGAAGGATCGGCATGGGCAGACGCAGCGGAAAAGCGGTCGACGAACGCAACAGGCGGACACCGCCGCCGGTGCCCGAGCCCCTCCGTGTCCCGGTGGCCGACAGCCACACCCACATGGACATGCAAACACCGGAGGTCGGCGAGATTATCACCACGGCCGAGAGTGTCGGTGTCACCCCGCTCGTCCAGGTCGGGGTGGACCTGTCTTCCTCCCGGTGGGCGACCAGGATCGCCGCGGCCCACCCGGAAAAGGTGTGGGCCGCGGTCGCTCTGCACCCCAACGAGGCACCGCGTGTGGTGCACGGCGACGGTGCCCGGGGCGTGGAGGTCGACGAGAGCGACTGGGCGGGCAAGAACCGTACCGGTGGCGGTATCGCCGCGCTGGAGGCCGAGCTGGAACAGATCGCCGAACTCGCCACACTGCCACAGGTGGTGGCCGTCGGGGAGACCGGTATGGACACCTTCCGGACCGGCCCCGAGGGAAAGCAGGCCCAGGAGGAGTCGTTCCGCCGCCACATCGCCGTGGCCAAGGAGACCGGCAAGACCCTGATGATCCATGACCGGGACGCCCACGAGGACGTTCTGCGGGTCCTGGACGAGGAGGGCGCACCGGACACGGTGGTCTTCCACTGTTTTTCCGGAGACGCCGAGATGGCCAAGGTGTGCGCCGAGCACGGTTACTTCATGAGTTTTGCGGGTAACGTGACCTTCGCCAGTGCAGAGTCGCTGCGCGAGGCCGCCAAGGCGGCCCCGGCCGAGCTGGTGCTGGTGGAGACCGACGCCCCCTTCCTCACACCGAGGCCGTACCGGGGACGCCCCAACGCGCCCTACCTGGTCCCCCACACCCTGAGGTCCCTGGCCGAGACCAAGGCAATGACCGAGGACGAATTGGCCACTGTCGTCGCCGACAACGCCCGAAGGGCCTTTGCCTTTCCGTCGGCGTAGCGGGACCGCTCAGTGGTTGTGGCGCCGTGGTGGATCGTCGAAGGTTCCTGACGCCCGGGGCGGCCTTCCCCGGTCGTCGCGGCCGTGGCGGGGAAGGTACGGCTGCTCCGATGTTCTCGGCAGTTGTTGTTCCGACGCGCGGTGGGCGGGTACATGGGAGCGGGCGGGCCGATCCTCCTCAACCCCCAAGAGCAAGAACAGGCTGCAGATCAGCAGAAAGACGAACAGCCCGACGATGACGGGCAGCATCAGGTCGATGGCGGTGTAGCCCTCCAACGCCGACTGGTTGGTGCCCTCCGGCGGGTCGATGTGCACACCGGCCATACCTGCGTAGTGCATGGAGCTCACCGCGACAGCCATGATGAGTGAGGCCGACAGGATCGCGACCTGACCCTGCAGGCGAGAGGCGAACCACAGGGCGGTGGTGGCGGCGACCAGTGCGATCACGATGGCGGCGCTCACCCACAGCGGGTCGTGGTGCATCTCTCCGCGCATGTTCATGGAAGCCATGCCGGTGTAATGCATGGTGACCACGCCGATACCCGCGATCACACCGCCCAGCAGGAGCCATGTCGTGCCTTTTTTGACGATGGTCAGGGAGAGTGCGATCGCCATGACGGCGACGGCGAGAAGCCCGCTGAGCACGGTGAGGACGAGGTCGTAGCGGATCGCGGTACCCGGGGCGGAAAAGCCCATCATGGCGATGAAGTGCATAGACCACACGGCCATTCCACCGATGGACAGCGATGCCAGGCCGAGCCACTGCCATCGGGTGGCGCCGGTACGGCTCCTGGCGCGAACCATGAAGGACAGACCGAGGTAGGAACCGATCACCGAGACGACGTAGGCGATGCCGGGGGTGGGCCATTCCCCGACCAGCATTTCGATCACAATTTTCACTTTCCGCAACAAAAGGCACAAATATAAAATTTGTGGGTATCAGTACGGAGGAAGAGAGGGAAGGGGGATAAGGGGTCTTTATATACAAAAGATACCCCGTTGGGGTCTTTGGTCACATTGTAGCTGGTCTGCGCTGATAACGGTATACCCTGCGGTTTCACCGACAGAAGGCTCGCCAGGGTCGGGCTGGGGAAGAGACGCCCGTCCTACCGCACACGGGGTAGATGGATGTGTACCCGTCGACTACGAGACGCGATCGAACCGGGGGTCTCGAAGTCGCAGGCCCTCGAAGGCGATGCGTGTGAGAGCGTCGGCGACCTCATCGGCTGACAACCCGTGATCCGGCCGGTACCACTCGACGACCGAGTTGACCATGCCGAAGAGCAGACGAGAAGTCACGGCCGGGTCGACGTCGCTGCGGATGTCACCGTCGACGATCCCCTCACGAACCAGGTCGGCGGCCAGTCGGTCGAACTCGCGGCGGCGCTCCAAGGCGTGTTTTTCCACGTCGGTGTTGCCCCGTACTCGAAGCAGCAAGGTGACGTGGGGCAACTCCTCCACCAGGACGCGCACACTTCCGTGCAGCACGTGCTCCAGACGCTCGATCGCGCGACCGTGGACCGCCCCTTCCTCGAAGGTGACCGCGAAAAGGGCGTCCAGGGCCAGGTCGAGGGACTGTCGCAGCAGCTCGGTCTTGCCGGAGACGTGGTGGTAGATCGCGGACTTGGTGACCCCGAGGGCGCGTGCCAGGTCCTCCATGCTCGTGCCGTCGTAACCACGCTCGTTGAAGACCCGGGCGGCGATACGCAAGACGGAGTCGGCATCGTGGCCGGGCCGACCCGAACGACGCCTGGCCGTCTTCGACGGTGTTGACGAGGAAGGAGTTGTACGGTCCACAGCACAAACCTACAGGTAACCGGCAAGGCGTGGCAGGGTGCGGGCCATGGGGTGCACGACACTGCCCGATGAAGTCCCGCATCGGACATCGTTCCCATTCAGGCATTTCCACGACAGAAAGCCTGAAAACCGGTGATTCCATTCCTCCTGTATTTATCTTTTTCCCTCCTGAGCAGGGAGGATATGGAAATCTCCGGAAAAGCCTGCAGTTTTCCTTTACGTGTCCTAGTCTCATTATGTCCGTCAAGGACGTTGTAGGAGACCACGGGGCGGAATGATCGGCCCCCTTTTCGTGAAGGACCGCCGTGCT
>DXDP01000090.1 GCA_019115445.1 Candidatus Nocardiopsis merdipullorum | reverse complement strand
CACGCAGATCAGCAAGGGTACGTCCGGTGAGCCGGGCCGCGTTGTGGAGCGCGGCGACGGACACGATTGCGGTGCCGTGCTGGTCGTCGTGGAAGACGGGGATGTCCAGGCGTTCACGCAACCGCGCCTCGATCTCGAAGCAACGGGGAGCGGCGATGTCCTCCAGGTTGATGCCGCCGAAGGAAGGTGACATGCGAACGACGGTTTCGACGATCTCGTCGACGTCGGTGCACCCCAGGGCGATCGGGACCGAGTTGACCCCACCGAACTGCTGGAAGAGCAGTGACTTGCCCTCCATGACGGGCAAAGAGGCCTCGGGGCCGATGTCCCCGAGCCCCAGAACGGCGGTGCCGTCGGTGACCACAGCGACCAGGTTTTTCTTCCACGTGTAGGTGTTGACGAGCTCGGGCGTCTCGGCGATGGCGTCGCAGACGCGGGCAACACCGGGTGTGTAGGCGAGGGAGAGCCCCTCGTGATCATCGACCTCGATGGAGGAGGTCACGTTCAGCTTGCCCCCACGATGGAGGGCGAAGGCCGGGTCCTTGTCGGCGCCGGTCGAATCATGAGTACGAGAACCGGTGGTCAACTTCATCAAACCCTTCAGGTCTGTGTGCACCGCCTCGCCGTCGGCCATGACGACGGGCGAATGGGAAACGCGGACCGCACGCGAAGACGTGTAGGTGCTAGGGGAACCCTTCGGGCGCCGGTCGGCCATGACCGGTGGTTTCGCCGGAAGAGTCGTGCTTCGCCGGACTCCTATGCGAGTGCTCTGCAGCCGCCTCATCGATCGGGGATGACCCGTTACATAATCATCTCACAACGGTGACCGCAGGAAAATCGTGGGTCGGCAAGATTGAGTGACACTCAGTATTACCGTCATACCTCGTATGCTTCCCCCTCCCTGTTCGACAACTCTCGAACCCCCGCCGATCGAGTATTTCGCGCTCTCAGAAGGAGACCACTCCCATGGCCGTGCCCCAGCTCTCCTCCACGCCACGGACCTTCCTGACCGCGCTCGCAGCGGTCGGTGTCCTGACCTTGGCCGCATGTGGTGACGGCGAGAGCGAAGAAGCCGCCGAGGCCCCGGAGGTTCCCGAGGTCGATGTCGACGAGGAACTCGGTGAACTCGTCCCGGACGAGATCCGAGAAGAAGGCCTTGTGACCATCGGAGTCGAGGCCGAGTACCCGCCGGGCGAGTACCTCGACGACGACGGCGAGACCGTCCTCGGCTTCAACGTCGACCTCATCACCGCGGCCCTGACGAAGTTGGGGCTGGAGGTCGAGTGGACCCCCTCGAACTTCGACTCCATCATCATCGGGGTCGACACCGGCAAGCACACCCTCGGTGCGTCCTCCTTCACCGTCACGGAGGAACGCATGGAGGCCGTGAACATGGTGAGCTACTTCTCCTCCGGTACCCAGTGGTTCGCCCTGGAAGGCAACCCCGAGGACGTGGACCCCGACAACGCCTGCGGCATGCGTATCGCCGTCCAGACCGGCACCACGCACGACGACGACATCGAGGCGCGGAGCCAGGAGTGCGTCGACACCGGTGAGGAAGCCATCACCATCGAGAAATTCCAGAACCAGCCGCTGGCCACCGCCAGCATCATCTCCGGGGTCAACGACGCTTCCCTGGCCGACCTCCCCACTTCTTTGTATGCGCTGCAGGAAAGTGGTGACCAGCTGGAATTCATCGGTGATCAGTACGACGCCGCACCGTACGGTGTCCTCACCCACCTGGACGACGAAGAGATGGCCGAGGCCCTTGCCGCCGCGTTCAACGCCATCATCGAGGACGGCACCTACGAAGAGATCCTCCAGGAGTGGGGTATCGAGGTGGGTGCGCTCGAAACCTCCGAGGTCAACCCCGATGTCGAGGAGTAGGACACACAGCACCCGCCTCGAACCCGATCGAAAGTCTGATTCGTGACCGCATCGAACACATCGGTGAACGGCCCGGAGTCGCAGGAACCACCCCCGGGTCGCTCAGCCGCACCGATCATCGCCGTTCCCGTCCGCTTCCCGGAACGTTGGATCGCCGCGGGGGCTGTACTGATCCTCGCCGCGATGTTTGTGAACATGTTGCTGACGAACCCGGCGTTCAACTGGCCGTTCATGTTCGAGCACATGTTCTCGGACCAGGTCGTCCGTGGTGTCTGGGTGACCCTCAGCGCGACCGTGCTGTCGATGATCATCGGCATCCTGCTGGGCATCGTCCTCGCGGTGATGCGTCTGTCCGGAAACCCTGTGCTCGTCACGGTGTCCTGGCTGTACACGTGGTTCTTCCGGGGGGTACCTCGCCTGGTGTTGGCTGTGCTCTTCGGCAACATCGCCATCTTGTACTCGACCATCCAGTTCGGGCTTCCGTTCGACAACTACTGGATGCCTTTGATGGGCCTGGAGGGGGAGGCACGGTTCTTCGCCGTCGACACCCGCACACTCCTGACCGGTTACACGGCGGGGCTGCTCGCCCTGTCGCTGTCCGAGGGCGCCTACATGGCCGAGATCATCCGCGCGGGCCTGCAATCGGTGGACAAGGGCCAGTCCGAGGCCGCCCAGGCCCTGGGGATGAGCCGTGGGAAGGTCATGCGCCGCATCACCCTGCCGCAGGCGATGCGCGTGGTCATCCCACCCACCGGGAACGAGACCATCGCCATGCTCAAGGACACGGCGTTGCTGGCCTATGTCCCGGTGACCATCGAGCTCTTCTACCAGCTCCAGGCGATCGGCACCCGCACTTACCAGATTTTCCCGATGTTGGTGGTGGCGTGCCTGTGGTACTTGGCGATCACCAGTGTGCTCATGGTCGGTCAGTACTTCATCGAACGCCGGTTCAGTCGAGGTGAGCGCGGTGTCCGGGACCGCGTCGTCGGAGGTGTGCACTGATGACCGTGGAGAAAGCGAACCCGGATGCCGAGGGTTGGGGACAGTCCACGGAAGCCCTGGTGGTCGCCGAGAACGTCCACAAGAATTTCGGCCGTCTGGAAGTGCTCAAGGGGATCGACCTCCAGGTCGAGCGCGGTGAGGTGATGTGCATCGTCGGCCCCTCCGGATCGGGCAAGTCCACGTTCTTGCGTTGCATCAATCACCTGGAGAAGCTCACCGCCGGGCGGCTGTGGGTCAACGGCGAGCTCATGGGGTACAAGCAAAAACGCGGACGCCTGTACGAGCTGCGTGACACCGAGATCGCGGTTCAACGTCGCGATATCGGCATGGTCTTCCAAGGGTTCAACCTGTTTCCCCATCTGAGCGTGCTCGGCAACATCGTCGAGGCCCCGATCCAAGTGAAACGGACACACCGCGCCGAGGCCACGGAACGGGCTCTGGACCTGCTGGACCGTGTCGGCCTGCCGGACAAGGCCGACGACTACCCCGAGCAACTCTCCGGCGGTCAGCAACAGCGGGTGGCGATCGCCCGTGCGTTGGCGATGGACCCGGAACTGATGTTGTTCGACGAACCCACCAGCGCCTTGGATCCGGAGCTGGTGGGTGAGGTCCTCGACGTCATGCGCGCGCTGGCCGAGGGTGGTATGACGATGGTGGTCGTCACCCACGAGATGGGTTTTGCGCGCGAGGTCGGCGATTCCCTCGTCTTCATGGACGACGGCGTCGTGGTGGAGTCGGGAACACCGACCCAGGTGCTGACAGACCCCTGGCACGAGCGCACCAGGTCCTTCTTCTCCAAAGTCCTCTGAGGACACGGCCGACATGCTCTCCGGCAGGATCGACCGGTGATCCGTGTCGCCACAGAGTTTCCGGGGCGGGTCAGTGGGTACCGGGAAGGAAACATGGACGCGCGTACCGAGAAGACACGACAGCTCTGGGAACATCGAGCGAACCGCTACGACACGGGTGCTCGCTGGGAACCCGCCGCCATCCGAGAAAGTCGCAGGCTCCTGTGCGCCGGTGCCAGGGGCCGCACTCTCGAAGTGGCCGTGGGCACCGGCATGAACCTGCAGTACTACCCGCCACAGGTGGAACTCACCGGGGTGGACCTCAGTCCCGCGATGCTCGCCAAGGCCGAGCAGAAGGTCCGGGAACAGGGACGATCCGCAACCCTGGTGGAAGGCGATGCACAGGACCTCTCCTACGCGGACCACTCCTTCGACACCGTGGTGTGCCTGTTCGCCCTGTGCACGGTCCCCGACCAGGTCAGGGCTCTGGAGGAGATATACCGTGTCCTGGTCCAGGGGGGACGCCTGTTGATGGCGGACCACATCGAGTACACCCGTTTCCCCGCCCGTGTGTTCGAGCGACGCCGCGACCATCCTCGAAGACTGCCTCGCAAGATCGCAGAAGAGGTCGGTTTCCGGATCGGTCACCACGACCGTACGTTGTTGGGGTTCGTCGAACGTGTGGTGGCACACCGCCCCTGAGGGGTGTGCCTGTTTCATGGACGAATGGACGGTTCGCCGCCCTGGCGGTGCGGCACCGGCCTCTCTGTGCTCCGGGCGAGGTCGAGATGGGCCATTCGTCTCGGGTTCGCCCGGGATCGTCTGGACACGATCTCAGATCCCTGCGCCAGTGGCAGGGTGAAACCAGATACATTGCTTTCAAGCGGCAACCTCGCCCCCCGAAGGAGGGACGTGACCGAAGAAACCGCTGTGCCCACGGCCGACGCCACCGGAGTCCGGGACGCTGTCACCGTCAACATGCCCGCGGACAGCGCCTATCTGTCCGTGCTGCGGACGGCAACGGCGGGTCTGGCCGCACGGCTCGACTTCACCCTCGACGAAATCGAGGACCTGAGGATCGGCGTCGACGAAGCTTGCGCCATGTTGCTCTCGCAAACGTTGCCCGGCACGGATCTGACCACAGAATTCGAACTCACCCCCGAGGGGATGCGCGTCTCCGTTTCGGTACTGACCGCGGACGGGCGCCTTCCCGCCCGCGACACCTTCGCCTGGACCGTCCTGACCGCGCTTGCGGGGGACGTCGATGCAAGCGTCGGACCGGACGACCGCGTTTCCATCGTCTTGTACAAACGCCGCGGCACGCTGGAGTCGGCGTGAGCGAAAGGGGGCCCGCTCTGACAGCGAAGACCGAGCACGCGGTGCCTGACAGGGCTCGCGCGAGAGAGTTGTTCGAGCGCCTGAACGAACTCGACCCGGAATCGTCCGAACGGAGACGGATCCGCGACGAGCTGGTCGAACTCCACCTGCCCTTGGTGGAGTACCTCGCCCGCCGATTCCGCAACCGTGGTGAGTGGTTGGACGACCTCACCCAGGTGGCCACGATCGGGTTGATCAAGTCCATCGACCGTTTCGATCTGGAGCGCGGGGTGGAGTTCTCCACCTACGCCACTCCCACGATCGTCGGTGAGATCAAGCGGCACTTCCGGGACAAGGGGTGGGCAGTACGAGTTCCCCGACGCCTGCAAGAGCTGAAACTCTCACTCACCAAGGCCGTCAGCGACCTGTCCCAACGGGAGGGACGTTCCCCGACCGTCGCGGAGCTCGCCACCCACCTGCAGATGTCGGAAGAGGAGGTGCTGGAGGGGCTGGAGTCCGCCAATGCTTATTCCACGGTGTCCTTGGACGCACCCGACAGTGGTGACGAGGACGCGCCGGCGGTGGCCGATTCGTTGGGCATCGTGGACGAGTCCTTGGAGGGTGTCGAGTATCGGGAATCGCTCAAGCCACTCCTGGAGCAACTTCCACCACGGGAAAAACGCATCTTGCTGCTGCGTTTTTTCGGCAACATGACCCAGTCGCAGATCGCCCAGGAGTTGGGCATCTCGCAGATGCACGTGTCCCGCCTGTTGGCTCGCACCTTGGCTCAGCTACGACAAGCACTGACCACGGACGACTGAACACCGCCTCGGACAGCGGGACCCGACGGCCGCGAGTAGGGCGTGTTCGGCGGACTACGAGTACATGTCCGCCGGGCATGCCCTATTGCTTGCGTTTTCCTCGGGGCTGGAGTGTTTCGTCGGGAAAGAGCACCGCGGTCGTCGGTGGTGAAAGGACCGCTGCGCCCGCGATCAGCGCAACACCCAGGAGTACGGCGCCGAAGAGATACTGGTCCCCGGTGAACATGTAATAGGAGATCACCGCCAGGAAGAGCTGGGTGACAAACACCGGGGTGCGTGCCCAGTCCTTGAGTTCCCACAGTCCACGCGCGACGAAGACCAGCAGAGCACCCACGCCCAACCCGAATACGGCCAGGGGGATCGCCGAGGTGACCGCGCTCACCTGGCCGGTGATGGTGGCATAGAGGCTGTACAGTCCACCGGCCGCGGCGACCAGGCCGACCAGGGCCTGGATCACGGCGGCGATGACGATGGTGAAGGGGCGCAAAGACACACTTCGAGCTTATCCGTTACAGCAGGCGCCCATACACTGGTGCGGTGCGAGCCCTCTTCATCGTCAATCCCAAGGCGACCACGACCACGGCCCGGACCCGCGAGGTGATCTTGAGCGCCCTCCGGGCCGAGATGGACATCACGTGCGTAGAGACCGCTTACCGCGATCATGCGCGAAAGCTGGCGTACGGGGCCGCCGCCGACGGGTACGACCTGGTGCTGAGCTTGGGCGGTGACGGTACCGTCAACGAGGTCGTCAACGGCCTTCTCCGGAGCCCGAAAGGAACCCCCCGCCCCCGATACGCGGTGATCCCCGGAGGCAGCGCCAACGTGTTCGTCCGCGCGCTGGGGGTCCCGGGAGAGCCGATCGAGGCCACCGGGGTGATTCTGGAGGCGATACGCCAAGGGCGCGAGCGTGAGATCACTCTGGGACGGATCACCAGCGAGCAGGACGATCGCTACTTCACGTTCTGTGCCGGTTTCGGTTGGGACGCCGACGTGGTCCAACAGGTCGAACACGAGCGTGCGCACGGGCGGCGGGCCGGCCCCGGGCTGTACGCGGAGGTTGCGGTGAAGCTCTTCTTCCGGGGAGATATACGTGATCCGTCACTGAGTGTGTACACGAACGAAAATTTCGTCGAGAACGTATATTTTGCTCTTGTCACCAACACCACACCGTGGACCTACGCGGGTGCACTGCCGCTCCAACCGACCCCGGAGTCCCGTTTCGAGCTGGGTCTGGACGCTTTCGCGCTGACGCACTCCTCATACGCCCTTATCGGTTGGATCCTTTCCCAGATGTTCTTCCCCAGGGGGCTTCCGGCACGTGGTGAAGGCTACGTGACCTGGAACGATCAGGAATCTCTTCGTATCGACTCCAGCCATCCCAGGGCGTTCCAAATCGACGGGGAATACCTGGGTGACAGGAAGCACGTCAACTTCCATTCGATACCGAAGGCATTACGAATCCTCTGTTGATTATCTCGAGAAGGAATCATTCGCCACCACTGTGACGCATCCGACACGCTGAACAGGACCTTTGGCCTCGGGACCTCTTGCATGGGTTCATCAACCCTGTCACGCTCAAGATATCGCCGCGCTTTACGGGCGAGTTAATTCGGGTGCTCCCACACGGCCGTGGGACAAACCTGAATCATTGGCTCGGCCGGCCCCCGGGCCGACCTTCGGACATTCGAAAAGATCTGCGCACGCACACGATCGATCGTGAAAAGCTTCACGACCCCGATCGCCTCACCGTGAGGAGTGGACCGCATGGACTGGCGCCATGACGCAGCCTGCCGTGACGAAGACCCCGAACTCTTCTTCCCCATCGGCAACTTCGGCCCCGCACTGATTCAGATCGAGGAGGCCAAGGCAGTCTGTCAACGCTGCCCGGTCAGTTCCGCCTGCCTGAAGTGGGCCCTCGAGAGCGGACAAGACGGTGGTGTCTGGGGTGGCACCAGCGAAGAAGAAAGACGCAAGCTCCGCAAGCGCGGCAGCATGCATCGCCCCATGGTCCGCACCTACTGACCGCCTTCCCCACTGTGAACTGCCCCACAGGATCGGCAGGAGCGCACAGCAAGGCCCGGCGAGAGGCAGCCCGGGACCACGGAAAAAACCGCCGCGTCCCGAGCCCCTCCGTCGAGAATGCAGACAAGAACATGACCTAGCCAGGTACCTCTCCCTCTTCGCGGCCCAGCGGAAGACCGATGGTCACCTCCGTTCCACCGCTGTCCTTCGGCTTGACCGCCAACGTTCCCCCCAACTCACCCACGACCAGGGTTCGCACGATCTGAAGACCCAAGCTCGTCGTGTTCTCGAGGTCGAAGTCCTCGGGAAGTCCCTCACCGTCGTCCGAAACCGCCAACTCCAGACTGCTCGCATCGGACAGGTTCGGGTCCCCGTCGAAGCGACGTACACGCACCTCGATCTGGCCAGGCCCCTGTCCCAAACCGTGTTCAACGGCGTTTTGCACCAATTCCGCCAGCACCATCGACAGCGGCGTGGCCACCAGGGCGTTCAACAACCCGAAACCACCGACCCTTCGCGGCACCACGGTCTCTCCGGTGGAGGAGACCTCCGCTGCCATCTGCACGACCCGGTCGGCGATGTCGTCGAAATCCACCACCTCGTCAGGGGTGTGCGACAGCATCTCGTGCACGATGGCGATGGAGCCGACACGCCCCACGGCCTCGTCCAGTGCCGTTCGTGCCTCGTGGTTGTCCAATCTCCGGGACTGAAGACGGAGCAACGCCGCCACCGTCTGGAGATTGTTCTTCACCCGGTGGTGGATTTCCCTGATCGTGGCGTCCTTGGTCATGAGTTCGCGCTCGCGACACCGCAACTCCGTGACGTCCCGGACCATCACCAGGGCACCGATCCGTGCCCCGTCGATGGTCAAAGGGATCGAACGGAGCTGCACGGTGACACCGCGCGCCTCGACCTCGGCCTCCTCGGGTGCCCGCCCGCTCGCGGTGTAGGTCAGGTTTTCGTCCCTGGCCTCCCCCGGAGCGGCCAGTTCCAACGTGATGCGATCCAGCCGGGCCCCGACCAGGTCGGCTGCGAGCCCCAGGCGACGGTAGGCCGACAACGCGTTCGGGCTCGCGTAGACCACCTCCCCGTTCCGGTCCAGCCGCAGCAGTCCGTCACCCACCCGAGGTGAACGAACCATGATCGGCCCCTGGTCGCTGAAGGGAAAACTCCCTTCGGCGATCATCTGTGCCAGATCGCCTGCGCTTTGCAGGTAGGTCAGTTCGAGACGACTCGGGGTACGCGCCGAACTCAGATTGGTGCTGCGCTGGATGACACCGATCAGGCGGCCGCCTCGACGGACCGGGATGGTCTCCTCCCGGACCGGGACACCGCCCGACCAGTCGGGGTCACCGTCACGGCAGATCCTTCCCTCCCACCAGGCACGGTCGATGAGTGCCCGTCTGCCCTCCACTCTGAGCAGTGAGCGTGAGCCGGTGCTGTTCACGTCATCGCGCAGAACGACTTCCACCAGGTCGTTCTGGAAGGCTGTCGGACCGGTCGTCGGACGCATCTGCGCAACGGCCGCCCAGCCGTCGTCGTCCCTCAGGCGCACCCACAGAACAAGATCTGCAAATGACAGGTCCGCCAAGAGCTGCCAGTCCGACACCAGGGAGTGGATCCACTCCATATCGGCTTGTCCGAGTGACGTATGACGCCTGAGGAGATCACTGAGGTGAGGCACTCACAAATCATCCCATGGGGGAAGGCATACTCAAGAGATACTCACTCGACCAGTGGTCCACACCAGTCGGCGGACCGGTGACACCGGCCATGGCCCTTCGCACATCCGGGCCCGGCCACAGCCGACCACGTCGGGATGAAGTGTGCGACCGAGTCCGGCACGCGGCGGAGGATTACGATGACTGGTCAACGGACACTGAACGGCAACCCTCGAGTGCCGAAGTACTATCAGGTCAAGAAGCAGCTCCTGGAGCTGATCGATGCGATGCCCGCGGGCAACCCGGTCCCGCCGGAACGAACATTGGCCACCCAGTTCGCAACCTCACGGACCACGGTTCGTCAGGCCCTGACCGAACTGGTCGTGGAGGGACGGCTGCTGCGTATCCAGGGCAAGGGGACGTTCGTCGCCAAACCCAAGGTCGCCCAGATCCTGCAGCTGACCAGCTACACGCAGGAGATGCGGGCCCACGGCTTGCACCCGGCCACACGCATTCTCGACGTGAGCTACATCAACGCCGACGACCAGTTGGCAGAACTTCTCGCCATCCGCTCCGGAGGGCGTGTGCTGCGCATCGAGCGTCTACGTCTGGCCAACGGTGAGGCGATGGCCGTGGAGACCGCGCATCTTGCCGCTCGGCGCTTTCCCGGCCTACGTAGACAGCTGGACCGCTACGCGTCGCTCTACGAGGCTCTGGCGAGCGCCTACGACGTCTCCCTGGCAGAGGCAGAGGCATCGATCGAGACCGTCCTTGCAACACCCAACGAAGCGGGACTTTTGGGGGTGGACGTCGGCCTGCCGTTGGTACTGCACTGTCAGCGCAGCTTCGACGGTGACGGCCACCCGGTGGAGTGGGTGCGCTCGCTGTACCGCGGGGACCGGTATAAATTCGTGACACGCCTGCGCCCACCCAGGGAATGAGCCTCCGGTCGGGGCACGGGCAAGCTCGGGGACGAGTCCGCCGGAACACTTCCGGGGCACGCACGGGCCATGCCGTCACGGACGGGCCAGGACTCTTCCCAGTGCCTCGACCACCTCGGGGGCGTACTCGCTCCCGGCGTCCATGCGCAGTCGCTCCAGGACGGCCGTGTGGCGCTCGGCGTCCCTGTTCTCACCGACCAGGTCGTCGAAGGCGTTCGCGACCTTGATGACGCGCCCGGCGCGTGGGGGCGGCTTCTGATCCTGGTCGTCCTCATCGGCAGCCGGCTCGCACTGCCGTCGCACGGCCTCTGCGACCGAGTCCAGGACCCCGGTCTGGCGGATGATCGCCGACCCGAGTTCGGCGATGCGCCGCTGTTCCTTGGGAGAGGCCAGCAGGGTCGCTCCTCCCGCGATGGGTTCTTGCAGGGACAGCTGTCCGATGTCGTGCATCAGAGCGGCGTACTCCAGCTCCAGCAGCTCCGCCTCGGAAAAGCCCAGTTCGCAGCCGATACCGTAGGCCAACCGGCTGACCCTGCGCGAGTGCCCGTGCTCGACGTAGCCGCCGACCTCGGGAACCCGGGACAGGGCTCGGACCGTTTCCAGGTAGGTCCGTCGGATCTCGGCGTATTTACGGAAGGCGACCTGGGAGACCAGGAGCGGTGCGATGAACACCAACAGGCCGACCAGGCCGGTGACGGTGCAGGCCAGGGCGATGAGTACCCCGCTCGACCCGATCGCCAGTCCGATCGGTGACTGAGCACGCAACTCGTCGTGGAAGGTGACCATCGGGCGGGTACGCAGGCGTTCCACGCGCAACAACGTGGCCACACAAACGTCCACGACCCATACCGTCACCACGATCACGGCCATGAGCAGCGTCGCGGTCGTCGAGGGCCCGTTCAGGGACAGCTCCGCGGCCAGCGGCCGGAAGGTGCCCGCGGCCAGAACGACCGTGAGCACCCGGCGGGCCACGTCCTCCACCCGGGGCGCACGTCCCACCGCGACGTGGGGTAGTTCTCCCAGGGCCACACCGAGCGCCGCGACCGCCACCACCTGGACCGCCGAATGCTCGGCCGGTCCGTCGCCCAAGCTCAGCAGGAACGCGTAACTGATCGCCCCGGCCGAGGCCACGGGGGCGACCTCACGCTGTCCCGGAAGAGTGATCCTGGCCAGCTCCCCCAGCGCGATGAACAGACAGAAGACCAGTGCCACGTACGGGTCGACGAACCCGGACGCCGCGGCCCACACCAGCGCCGCCACCGAGCAGACACCCACCATGACCACCAGAACGGTGCGTGTCGGTCGCGTGGTGCGCCAGTTCGGACCTTGGGAGCGTTGGTGACTGAGTGCCCCGGCCTCCGGTCCCGTCACCCCTGGAACATGGGTGGGTACCTCACCCGGTTGCTGTCCGATTCCCTGGGTCATCCGTCAGTCACGCCCACCCGTCACGGTCTCGGCGGACGCCGGTACCGGAGCGCTCGCCCCGGGTACGTCCCTTCGTTTCCTCTCGGACACCGTGTCTTGCGCAGGCACGGTGTCCTCGGACGGAGTGGGGGCGGGTACCGCCGAGTTCTCGCCCACAGCGGTGGCCTCGGTCTTCTGCGGACCCGCCGCGGGCGGGCCGTAACATCCCCCGGGTGGTTCGGCGATGTCGGGGGTCTGCCACCCCTCGCGCTCCACCGCGCGCACCAGTGCCTCGACCATGCGCGGATCGAACTGTGTACCTGTGCAGCGACGCAGTTCCGCGATGGCTTCTTCCACGGACCAGGCCTTGCGATACGACCGTGTGGAGGTGAGGCAGTCGAAGACGTCGGCGACACTGATGATCCGGGCGGATTCGGGGATCTCCATGCCCACCAGGCCCATGGGGTAGCCGCGACCGTCCAATCTTTCGTGGTGGTGCCGAATCCCGTCCAGGGCCTCGTCCAGGAAACTGATCTCCCGGACGATCTCGTAGCCACGCGTGGGATGCAGCTTGATGGTCGCATATTCCTCGTCGGTGAGCTTGCCCGTCTTCTGGAGCACCTTCGTGGGTACACCGAGCTTGCCGATGTCGTGCAACATCCCCGCGTAACGGATTTTCTGCACGCGCTCGGCGGGCATGCCCAGCTCCTGGGCGATCATCGCCGACCCCTCTGCCACCCGCATACAGTGCCCCCGGGTGTAGTGGTCCTTGGTCTCCACCGCCTGGCACAGGGTCGCCAGAGTGGCCTCGTGGGCCATGGCCTCGTGGGACTGTTGCGCAAAGGTCCAACGCGCGATGAAGAGCGGGAGCAGGACCAGGAGCGGCGCGATGATGCCGGCCCCGCCCCAGATCGCGGCGATGGCCAGGCCGAGCATCTGGTAACCCACCGACGTCATCTCGGCGAGCGCCAGGGGGCGCCAGCCGAACTTCTGCTTGCTCCGGGGCCGGACCATGCCCAGGGTCCACATCAGGATCCCCATGAGGGCCAGGTTGACCGTCGTGTACGTCAGGACGGCGGCGGTGTAGGGAAACAGGATGGCCGGGAAGTCCTCCCGGCCGGGTTCACCGACCTCTCCTCCGAGCAACAGGTAGACATGGCCCGCGGCGTAGGCCACCAACGCGAACTGAGCCCCGTTGAAGAGCCGCTTGATCAGGTCGTGTCGGCGGATTGCCAGGCAAGAGGTGAAACCCACCACCGCGGCCCCGACCGGCCCGAGAAGGACGACGGCCGCAAGTGCCACGGCGGAGCTCGGCGAGATCCCGGCTTTGACGTCTGCGACGACGATCGTGCTGATCGACTCCGCAACCACGAACAGAACCGCCGCGAGAACCAGCGTCCGAATATCGATCCCTGTGTAAGGGCCCGTCAGGACAATGACACCGGCAGCAGCGACGGTGATTCCGATGTAGACACGCGCACTCCCGGGAAGAGCCCGCACCCTTGTTCACCTCCCGCCGACAACGACCGGACTGTCATGATTTCACCGGTTCTGTTCTACCACCAGTTCCATCCGGTGAAGGCGGATACCACCCAAACAGCGGATGCGATCACGTGGAGTATGCCGACGAACATCGTTGCCCCTCTCTTCCTTGCCGCGACGTACCGACAGCGCACGGGCACGCCGCGTGAATTACCCCATTCGCTGGATATGGTGACCAGTTTAACGGGCAACAAGACCTCATCGATTACACCCAGCCCGAACCACACCCCCAACACCCCTTCTTGAGCACCATGAAGTTTCGAATCATGGAATTACTAATTTGATTAGAGAAGGAGATTGATTACGCTCCGTCATCTAAGGTGCCACGGGGAGATCGACCCTCCCCCAGAAACAGGCACCTTCCGGGCAAGCCCCTCACCCTCGACCCAACAGGGGCGATTACACAAAGTAGCAGTGCGGTCGCGGCAAAAATATTCGGAGAAAATTCATTCCACATCGAGCACGACCAAAAACTACTTCATCCATCGGGCGTGTCGATCACGGCGATACTTCACACGAGAGAACACCCTGACCGAAACCCGGACAGACAACCGGAACTTGTCTCAGGATTCCCACAAATCCACCAAAGAGAACATAGGACACGTAATTCCTATACACCTGAACAGGTTCGCCCAGACATGAAAAGCGGCGGCCGTCAACAACGGCCGCCGCAGACGCGGACGGTGGATGGGTCCCGACTCAGGCCGGGGTTCCCGGGGGCTCCGCACGTGCTTCACGCGCATGCTGTTCTGTGCGCGCTCGGGCCAACCGATCCAACACCTTGTCTTTCAGGTCGGACGGCACCGGATCACAGCCACAGTGCTTTGCCACCAACTTTTTCACGGCCTCCTCGAGGCCGTACTCCGCCAAGCAGGGAGAACACTCGTCCAAGTGCTTTCGCACCTGGTCGACATTGCCCTTCTCCAGCTCACCATCGATGTAGGTGTAAAGTTTTTCGAGGACCTCACTGCACGGGGTCCCGTCGTCCTTGTCCTGGGCGCCGCTCATCACCGGTCTCCTTGATCCGCCCCAGTCGCCTGTCCCCATCCGTTCGCGGCCGCCCCCGAAGTAACCGCTTCAGCTGCAGCCGCGCGGGTCGCAGGGAGAAAACCGCGTTCGATCGCGTACTCCTCGAGCAGTGTGCGGAGTTGGCGACGCCCCCGGTGTAGCCGGGACATGACCGTCCCGATGGGCGTCCCCATGATCTCGGCGACCTCCTTGTAGGCAAAGCCCTCGACGTCAGCGAGGTAGACCGCGATCCGGAAGTCCTCGGGGAGTTCTTGCAGCGCCTGCTTCACGTCGCTGTCGGGAAGGTGTTCGAGCGCCACGGCCTCGGCCGACTTCAGCCCCGTCCCACTGTGCGAAGCGGCCTGGGCCAACTGCCAGTCCTCGACCTCTTCGGTCCCGGCGCGCTTCGGTTCACGCTGCTTCTTGCGATAAGAGTTGATGAAGGTGTTGGTGAGAATGCGGTACAGCCACGCCTTGAGGTTCGTTCCCGGTTTGAACTGATGGAACGAACCGAAAGCCTTGGCGAAGGTCTCCTGAACGAGGTCCTCGGCATCCGCGGGATTTCGGGTCATCCGCAGTGCCGCGGAGTAGAGCTGATCGAGAAAAGGAAGCACATCCCTCTCGAAGCGCTCGTCCCGCTCCTCGGCTGTTTCCTGCTCTTGGCCCTGTTCCAAGCCTGTCGGCCTCCTCGCGCTGGTCCGAGCTGTGGCATCCGTATCATCCCAACGATACGCTCCCACAGCGGACCCTTGCAGGTCGGCGTCGCGCTCCAGGCACGAACCAGCGGTGGACATGGTCGGACGGCCTCCTCGAAGTGTCGCGTGCCGCTCCGCACCGAAATCGGCACAGACCGCGGTGCACATGACAACAACCTTCAACGCCCTCTGATTCCACATCCACAAAGACCCAAGGGTCACCTGTCGGACGAAGTTTGTCGTTCACCTGCGTCGGTGAAGGTGAGGCATGGCAGAGTGCGGGTAGGACCTCATTGACGGATGACGGATGGGAGAGGAGTGCACGTGCGACCGTCCTCGACTCCGGCCTCCGACCGCCCCAGGTCGCCCACGGCCCACTTCGCCACACCCGATCGGCTCTCGGGTTACTGGCGGTTCTACTGGGCGGTGGCCGAAGCACAGGTCACCCGGTGGTTGCCACGTATACCCTCCCGCCTGCTCGACCTGTCGAGCCCCGATTACCAGGCCACGTCCCGAGCGGTCGCGGCCGGACACGACGTGGTCACCCTGCTGCCCGATCTGCAGACCAGGGCCCGTCGTCCACTGACCCTGGTCAATGGCCGTTCCCCCCTTCCCCGCACGTCCTCACCGGGTCGCCTGCGTCATGTCGTCGGCGATTCCGTGTTCTTGCGCGGCTTTGCCTCCGAAACCTTCGACGGGGTCATCGCGGACAACCGCGTCCTGTCACGTCACTTGGTCACCGAGTCGTCAGTAGCAGAAATCGTCCGCGTACTCAAACCCGGAGGACGCACCCTCCTTGTCGTGGACTCCGTCGTTCTGGGGATGGCGCTGCTCGCCGAACAGGACCGCTGGCCCGAGCTCAGCCACGCACCCAGCGCCGACGTGCTCCTGGTTCCTTGGCCGGACGGTTCCCTCACCCGGTGTTTCACCGCGGAACAATTGACCGAGACACTCACCGAAGCGGGGCTGGAACTGGAATGGGTCAAACCCCGCACAGTGCTGTCGGCCTCCACCGTGGAAATGATGTTGGCGCGCGATCCTCGTTCGATGGGTCGGCTGGTGGAGACGGAACTACGTGCCACCGAGTCCGACGACTATGTCGGTGTCCATCTGGTGGCCGGCGCCCGCAAACCCGACTGAGAACTCGGGGCCTGTGCCCCTTCGGGGTCGGGCCCGCCGCCCGAAAAGCGGCGGCCCCGACCCCGGTGCGTGCTTCGTTCGGCGGCGGTACCTACTCGACCACGGGCAGGTAGAGGCGGTTACCGCGTTCGGCGAACTCCGCGGACTTGTCGGCCATCCCCCGTTCGACGGCCTCCACGGTCTCCAGCCCGTGCTCCTCCGCGTACTTGCGTACGTCGTGGGAGATCTTCATGGAGCAGAACTTCGGCCCGCACATGGAGCAGAAGTGGGCGGTCTTGGCCGGCTCCGCGGGCAGGGTCTCGTCATGGAAGGACTGTGCGGTCTCCGGGTCCAGGGACAGGTGGAACTGGTCCTGCCAGCGAAACTCGAAACGTGCCTTGGACAGTTCGTCGTCCCACTCCTGTGCCCGGGGGTGACCCTTGGCGATGTCCGCGGCGTGCGCGGCCAGTTTGTAGGTGATCACACCCGTCTTGACGTCGTCCCGGTTGGGCAGTCCCAGGTGCTCCTTCGGGGTGACATAGCAAAGCATCGCGGTGCCGTACCAACCGATCTGGGCGGCCCCGATCGCCGAGGTGATGTGGTCATAACCGGGGGCCACGTCGGTGGCGAGCGGGCCGAGGGTGTAGAACGGGGCCTCCCCGCAGAGTTCCTCCTCCAGCGCCACGTTCTTCTCGATCTTGTCCATGGGGACATGGCCGGGGCCTTCGATCATCACCTGTACGTCGTGGGCACGGGCGATGTGGGTGAGTTCACCGAGCGTGCGCAGCTCGGCGAACTGCGCCTCGTCGTTGGCATCGGCGATCGAACCCGGTCGTAGGCCGTCTCCCAGCGAGAACGTGATGTCGTACTCGCGGAAGATCTCACAGAGTTCCTCGTAGTGGGTGTAGAGGAAGCTCTCCTTGTGGTGAGCCAGGCACCAGGCGGCCATGATCGAACCACCACGCGAGACGATGCCCGTGACCCGCTGGGCGGTGAGCGGTACGTACCGGAGGAGGACCCCCGCGTGCACGGTCATGTAGTCGACGCCCTGCTCGGCCTGCTCGATGATGGTTTCGCGGTAGATTTCCCAGCTCAGTTCGGTGGGGTCACCATCGACCTTCTCCAGAGCCTGGTAGATCGGAACGGTGCCGACAGGTACCGGCGAGTTGCGGATGATGCGTTCACGGGTCTCGTGGATGCGCTTGCCGGTGGACAGATCCATGATGGTGTCGGCGCCCCAGCGGGTCGCCCAGACCATCTTCTCGACCTCTTCGGGCACCGAGGAGGTCACAGCGGAGTTGCCGATGTTGGCGTTGATCTTGACCAGGAACTTCTTGCCGATGATGGTCGGTTCGGATTCGGGGTGGTTGCGATTGACCGGGATCACGGCCCGGCCGATGGCCACCTCGTTGCGGACGAACTCGGGGTCCATGCCTTCCCGTTCGGCCACGAAGCGCATTTCGGGGGTGATGGTCCCGGCCTTGGCGTGGGCGAGTTGGCTGTTGGCACCATCGACGGGCGGTAGTGCCCAGTCTCTGCGGACCGCGGGAAGACCCTCGTGCACGTCGATGTGTGCGTGGTCGTCGGTGTATGGGCCGGAGGTGTCGTACAGATCGAAATGGCTGCCGTTGCTGAGTTCCACTCGGCGCTGAGGGATGCGGAGTGTGAGACCTTCGGGGGTGTCGATCTCTCGGTGGACCTTGGTTGATCCCATGATCGGACCAGTGGTCACCCGGTACTCACCGGTGGGGTCGACACTGCGGTCGTCAAGAGCAGTCATGGCATGCCTTCCTACGTCGGAATTACCCGAACAGGTTCTGCGGTCGACGACGCCGTTCGAGTCGCCCTCTCAGCCCGCCATGGTGCGAGCTCCCGCGTTGCGTATTCACATGTTGGGCCGTGAGGGCCGATGCGCGTCCCCGTCGGGACTCCCAGGCCCTGTGGCCGCGAACACCATAACCATGCCAAGGCCGGACATGTCCAGTACCCAGGAGGTCAGAAAAGTGTCTCCGGTTCCCCTGTTTCCGGTTCGGAGCACGGCTCCAGCAGGTCGGGACGGTTGTTCTTGATGCTGTTGACGTCGGTGGAAACGGCGTCGACGGCCAAGCGGCTCACCGGGGTGTCGTTCATCAGATGGGACAGCTCGTCGAGTTCGGTACTCGGGTCGAGCCAGGCCGCCCAGTCCTCGGCGGGCACGACCACGGGCATGCGTTCGTGGATGTGAGCCAGTTCGGGTGCTGCCTCGGTGGTGATGACCGCACAGCTCCACAGCCAGGCCGCGGGGTCACTGTCGTCGACCTCGGGATCACGCCAACGCTCGAAGATTCCGGCCATGGCCAGCGGTTCGTCGTGCCCGTAATGGATGGAGTACGGTTTCTTGCCCGATCTGGCCTTGCGTTTCTTGTGCTGAGCATCGGTGACGGGCGAGGTGCTGGCCTCCGGGGTGCCGTCCTTGCCGATGAGCTGCCACTCGTAGTAGGCGTCGGCGGGCAGCAAGCAGCGGCGGCGCCGGAACGCGGTACGGAACGCGGGCTTGTCGGCGATCGTTTCGCTGCGTGCGTTGATCATCCGGTAGCCGACGTTGCGGTCCTTGGCCCAGGAGGGCACCAGGCCCCAACGCATCGTGTGCAGTGACCGGGGCCCGGTTTCGTCCCGGTCCCTTCCCTGCGGTGGGGGGCCGAGCACGGTGTACACCGTGCGTCCGGGTGAGATGTTGTAGTCCGGGACCAGTTCCTCCAACGGTGGCCAGACCCGGGGATCGGGTTCCTCCGTCACCACCTGCTCCGGCAGGCCGAAGGCGAGTCGGAGTTGGTGCACGTTCCGGGACTGGGCATAGCGACCGCACATGTGTCCGATTCTACGGGGACGAGCGGATCACAGGGGTTGTTCGTCCTTCGTCGGGTCCTTTGTGTCCTTCGGTGCTTGCACCTTGTCGCCGTCCGAGGTGTTTTCCTCCTCCGGAGTTTCCTGCTCACCGTGTCGCCGGGCACGGAAAACCCCGGTCAGGACCATCAGGGCACCGAGGGGACCCAAGGTCCACGGCGCCCAGCTCTCCAGTGTGCGCAGGAGTACCGATCTGGTCCGTGCCTGTTCGGCGTAACCACTGACCTGTTGGTCGACCAGGGCCAGGTCCGCTTCCAGGAGCGACACCGATCCGCCCCCGTTCTGGGGTCGTAGCGTCTCAGTACGGCTCTCCTCCATGTTGACGACCATGCCACTGACCGGTTCCACCCAAAGAGTGCGGGTGGCTTCCAGCCAGCGAGTCGCTGTCACCGTCCCGCTCATCCCGGAGGTGAACAGGTTCGCGGGTACTTCACGCGCCGAATCGGGAACCTGGGTGTCCTCGATCTCCTGGCTGTACCGACGGACGGAAACCCCGGCGACCTCGTCCTCCTCCTCGAACTCCAGGTCCGGCGCCGAACGTACCTCGGCGTCGTAGTGGAGGTAGGAGTCCTCGTGGGACCCGGGCGGAAAATGCAGGACCAGCCCCGCCTGGCGAACCGCGTGGTCACCGTCGACGTGCTCACCGCAGCAGTTCACGGCGCGTCCGGTGGTGCGGTCGACGATGACGCGGCGGCTCCAGTGGTCGATCATCCGCTCCGACACGGAGGTGTCCACGGACATCTCCCACGCGGACCACTCGGAGCCGTGTGCTGAGCCGACGACCTGGGTCGTCCGCTCGATCTCGGTCTCTTCGATCCACGACCACGTGGACGAGTCGAGGTAGGCGGCCTCCTCGTCCACAAGACGCATGTCGAATCGGGTCTCGGCCGGCAACACGGCGACCCGTTCGTGGACGTACAGCGGCAGCAGTACCGCCACGGTGAGCAAGAACGTGCCGAGCGCCACCAGGAACGTTCCCACCGGCAGGGAACGGCCGGGGCCACGTGGCGGGCCGACCTGGCTGTCGACCGATGCGGTCACGGCCTGCTCTGTGGTGGGGACCGTGCCGGTCCGGGGGCCCGTGCTCATGTGCGGGCCTCCTCGGTCACGGGAGTGCGCGTACCCGGGTCACCATCGTCGTCGCTTCGACCGTGGATTGTTTCCTCGTCCCCGGAGTCGGTGGTGTCTGCGCCGTCCTTCGGCTCCTGGTCGGAGGCGGTCGTGGGCGGATCGGCGTCGGCGTCCA
>DXDP01000089.1 GCA_019115445.1 Candidatus Nocardiopsis merdipullorum | reverse complement strand
AGACCGAGTTCCACCACGCCGAACCCGTGTACGAGTACCTCGACGGCTGGTCCGAGGACATCACCGGTGCTCGGAAGTTCGAGGAACTTCCGAAGAACGCCCAGACCTACGTGCGTACTCTGGAGGAGATGGCGGGAGCGCCGATCTCCGCTATCGGTGTCGGGCCCGGCCGTGAGCAGACACTCCAGCTGCGTTCCCTCGTCTGACCCGGCTGCCCGAACGTCTGTCAGTCCCTCTAGTCCTGAAGAGGCCCCTGTAGTGAGAGCCCTTGTTCTCGGCGGCGGAGGCCGCGAACACGCCATCGTCCGCTCCCTGTCCCTGGACCCGGGCGTCACCGATATTCACTGTGCACCGGGCAACCCCGGGATCTCGGAGTTGGCGGAGAACCACGTCATCAACGTGACCGACGGTCTGGCCGTGACCGAACTCGCCGCGCGTATCCGGGCCGAGCTGGTCGTGATCGGCCCGGAGGCGCCACTGGTCGAAGGTGTGGCCGACGCACTGCGGGATCGGGGTATCCCCGTGTTCGGCCCCGATCGTGAGGCCGCCCGCCTGGAGGGCTCCAAGTCCTTCGCCAAGGAGGTCATGGAAGCCGCGGGGGTGCCCACCGCCCGAGCCCGGGTGTGCCGAAGCGCCGGTCAGGTCTCCGAGGCCCTCGACGAGTTCGGTCCGCCCCACGTGGTCAAGGCCGACGGGCCGGCCGCGGGCAAAGGTGTTGTGGTGACCGAGGACCGCGCCACTGCGGAGCGGCACGCCCGGATGTGCGGCCGGGTGGTCATCGAGGAGTTCCTCGACGGCCCCGAGGTGTCCCTCTTCGTGCTCACCGACGGATCGCACGCGCTGCCGTTGCTGCCCGCTCAGGACTTCAAGCGTGCCTACGACGGGGATCAGGGCCCCAACACCGGTGGCATGGGTGCCTACGCCCCGGTGCCGTGGGCCCCTGCGGGACTGACCGACGAGGTCATGGAAACGGTGGTCCGTCCCACATTGATGGAGACGAACCGCCGCGGTGGTCGTTACCAGGGCCTGCTGTACGTGGGTCTGGCGTTGACCTCGAAGGGTCCGCGCGTGGTGGAGTTCAACGCCCGTTTCGGTGACCCCGAGGCGCAGGTGCTCCTCGACCGTCTGGCCACCCCGATCGGTGCGGTGCTGCAGGCCACCGACACCGGGGATCTCGGTGCGATCGGGTCCTTGAACTGGAAACCCGGTGCGGCCGTGACCGTGGTGATGGCGGCCGAGGGCTACCCGGCCGATCCCGTCAAGGGCGACGTGATCGGTGGTATCGGTGCGGCCAACGCCTTGGAGGGTGCCTACGTGCTGCACGCAGGTACCGCCTGGAGCGACACCGACGACTTCAAGTGCAACGGTGGGCGGGTGCTGAGTGTGGTCGGTACCGGGGCCGACCTGCGTCAGGCCCGGGAACGGGTCTACGAGGCGGTCTCCCGGATCGAGATACGTGGCTCCTTCCACCGCACGGACATCGCCGAGCGCGCCGCGGCCGAACTCTGAGCCTGCGGACAGACTCTTCCCGAAACAGAGGAACACGCGCCGTCATGAGCGGTTTCGTGGCCCGTCCCGAAACCGTGCCGGGGCCCACCCATGTACGCACCGGGAAGGTCCGGGACCTTTGCACGGCCGCCGACGGGCACCCGGCGGTGGGCGGTGATCGCGTCTTCGACGTCACACCCACAGGGGCCCGGGTGGGATCGGAGCTCGAAGGGCGGCACCGCCCACACTTCCGGACGACGTGGTGGAGCACACTCTGGACCGCTGTATCGAGACCCACAAGCGTCTGACCGGGGCGAAGCCCGAGCTGTGGGCAGGCAACCGTGCGTGATTCAGCACAGACGGAAACCGTTCCACGTTCGGGACCACGTATGGTGGTGTCGTTCGTGCGCGACGCCGGACGTGGCGTGCAGCCACGCGTACGGTATCCCTGATCTTTCCCGTGAGGCGAATACCTCTTTGGTCGTTTGGCGGGACTCTATCCGCGATCTGCGGGTACACCACGTTTTGGGTCGGTACGAGCGAGCCGGTGCTATAAGGTCGTCGCGAGTCATCGGCTCGCAGACCATGCAGGTCACGCGCAAGATGGTCGCAACGTTCCAAGGGAAACCTGCGTCTTAAACGCATAGAGGCAAAACCCGACGAGGGTGGCCTTTTCACACATCTGCCTCACGAAGGAGCACATGAGCATGGGCCAGGAGGTTCGTTACCGCGTCCGCGGCGGACGCCCCCTCAGCGGAACAGCGTTCATCCAAGGCGCGAAGAACGCCGTCCTGCCGATGATCGGAGCCGCGCTCCTCGCGGCCAAGGGCCGTACCGTGCTGCGGAACGTCCCGGTCATCGAAGACGTCTACCGCGCACTCGAACTCGCTGAACACATCGGGGCCGAAGTCGCCTTCCACGAGGAGGAGCGCACCGTCGTCATCGACGCCTCCAACCTCGACGATCCGGAGAAAGCCGTCCTGCCGGCCGACATCGCGTCCCGCTTCCGCGGGTCCGTGCTCTTTGTGCCTGCGTTGATGCACCGCACGGGGCGAGCCCGTATCGAAGGTGTCGGTGGCTGCAATCTGGGCAGCCGAAACCTCGACTTCCACTACCGGGGCTTCGCCCGCCTGGGTGCCGAGGTCACCGAGGACGCCGAACGCAACCACATCAACGTCGATGCTCCCGACCTTCGAGGTGGCCGCCTGTACCTGGACACCCCCTCCCACACGGGCACCGAGAACCTGATCATGGCCGCGGTGCTGGCCCGGGGGACCACCGTCATCGAGCACGCGGCCCTGGAGCCCGAGGTCCTGGACGTCATCGACTTCCTCAGCGCCATGGGCGCGAAGATCAGCGGTGGCGGCACCGGTCTGATCACCGTCGAGGGGGTTGAGGAGCTCACCGCGGTCGAGCACACGATCATGTCCGACCGCATCGACGCCGGTGTGTTCGCGATGACCGTCGCCGCGACCGGTGGTGACGTCAGTCTGGTCGGCGCCCAGCTGGACCACCTGGGTGTGGCGCGCTGGAAGCTCGAGCAGATGGGTGTGGCCTTCTCCCAGGAGGGGGCCGTCCTGCACGTCCAGCGGGACCCGTCCGTTCCGCTGCGTCCCATCAACGCGGTCACCTCGCCGTTCCCGGGCTTTGCCACCGACCTGCAGTCCCCGCTGATGGCCCTGTCCACCTTGGCCGAGGGGGAGAGCTACATCCACGAGGCCATCTACGACGGCCGCTTCGCCCTGGCCAACGAGTTGAACAAGATGGGTGCCAAGATCGAGGTCGAGGGCACCCGGGCGATCGTGCACGGGCCCACCGAACTGCGTGGCGCCGAGGTCATCGCCCACGACCTGCGGACAGGTGCGGCCCTGGTCCTCGCCGGACTGGTCGCCGAAGGTGAGACAATCGTCGCGCCCGGATATCTGGTGGACCGCGGTCATGCCCAGTTCGCGGCACGGCTTGCGAACCTGGGCGGGGATGTGGAGCGCGTGTTCGACGCATAGTGCCGTAAGCGCAGTTCATGCCGGGGTGGGAGGGGTCCTCCCACCCGGGCCTCAGGCGTTGATGTGGAAAACGATCTTCCTTGGCCCCGCACAATGGGTACGATTTCGGCAATCATGCCGTGACAGAGATCGGGTCGGACAACCAGTGGGCGCACATAGTGAAGAGCGTGGAATGGTAGCGGGGAGCAGCCCGAGGTGAGTGCCCAGCGTACTGGCGATTTGACGATCGGCGTCATAGGTCCCCATGAGGTGGTCGAGCGAGTCATGCTCATGGGCCCTGGGTCCACGGGACCTCTCAACGCCAGACTCATCGCCGCCGCTTATCGAGACGAACAAGAGGCGACGGACAAGGTCGTCAGGCTGGGTTCGGCGATCGATGCCTATCTTTTCGCCAGCCCTGTCCCCTACGAGTTCGCGCGGAAGGCGGGCGTGTTGACGATGCCCGCCACCTTCGTGCCGCTGGGGGGTGCGAGCCTGCACGAAGCGTTGCTCCGCGCCACCCTGGACGAACGCTTCGATCCGACCAGGGCCAGCTTGGATGTGCTCAGTCGTGCCGATGTGGTGGAAGCCTACTCCGAGGTCGACCTGCCGGTCGACGGTATCCACGTGCACGAGGAGCTCACCAGCACCGCCCAGCTCACGTCCTTCCACGAGGGGCTGTGGCGTCGCAAGGCCACCAAGATGGCGGTCACGTGTGTGCGTGGGGTCGCCGAACGGTTGGAGACCATCGGTGTTCCGGTGATCCGGTTGCGGCCCACCAACGCGGGTGTGCGCAGTGCTTTGCAGACCGCGGGGCTTTTGGGTGCACATCACCGGTTGGAGGAGGCCCAGCTCGGTGTGGTCGTGGTGGACGTACCCACGTTGCGTGATTCCGCGCGCCGGTCCACGCCGCGCTATTGGCGTGATGAGCTACGCCTGTCACTGCACCGGTTGCTGTTGCAGGAGGCCCACCGGATCAACGCAACCGCGCACCGTCTGGACGACCATTCGTTCATGATCACCGCGACACGCGGGTCGCTCGTGACCGCGACCGAGGGGTTCCGTCAGCCGCCGTTCGTCGAACGCATCAAGAACGAGCTGGGTATCGCCATCGAGGTGGGTATCGGCATGGGTCGCACCACCCAGGACGCCGAGACCCACGCCAGGGCCGCCCTGAACCGTGCCCAGGCGTCGCGTCAGAGCTTTGCGGTGGACCGTGAGGGGCGTTCCCTGGTTCCGGCTCAGCGAGCTCCTGCGCGGCAGTCCTCGGAGCCGTTGCGCACCAAGGGGCGAGAGACGCTCATACGACTTTCGAAGAAGATCACCGAGGAGGACGCTCCGCTGGTCGTGGATGCCGAGAACGCGGGCCGCATGCTCGGTGTCACCTCCCGGACCGCGCGTCGGCTTCTGCGGACCCTTGTCGAGGAGGGCCTGGCCTGGCCGCTGCCGCCCAACCGGACCCTACAACCGGGCCGCCCCCGCCAGCTCTACCGACTGATCGTGGAGAAGTTGGACAAGGACGCGGCCGGAAAGTGAGCCCGGCCCACACAAGGCCCACAGGGGTGCTCCCTCGAAGGGGCACCCCTGTTCCGTTCTCGGCCCCGCCTCGGACTCCAAGGACTCGAAGTGGGGTCACCGTCCACGGCCGGACGGGTTCTTCGGTGGTCGGTCAGCGCCGCTCGTCGTACTGACGGGCAGCGGTGAGGAACACGTCGTTCTCCTCGGGTGTGCCGATACTGACGCGGGTCCCCTCACCCTCGAAGGGGCGGACGGACACACCGCCCTTCGCGCATCGGTTGGCAAAGTCCAAGGTCTGCTCACCCAGACGCAGCCACACGAAGTTCGCCTCGGTCGGGGGGACGGACCACCCGTCGGCCAGGAGGGCGTCACGAACGCGGGTGCGTTCCTTCACGGTGGCCTCCACCCGCTCCAGGAGTTCGTCCTCGGCGTCCAAGGACGCGATCCCCGCCGCCTGCGCCAGGTGGTTGACCGCGAACGGGGTCATGGTCTTGCGTGCGGCCGCGGCCACGTGGGGGTGACCGATGAGGTGGCCGAGGCGGATCGCGGCCAGGCCGTAGGCCTTGGAGAAGGTGCGCAGCACGGCCAGGTTCGGTCGATCCCGTTGGAGTGCGACCCCGTCGGGTACCCCCGGGGCGCGGACGTATTCGCGGTAGGCCTCGTCCAGGACCACCAGGACGTGCTCCGGTACCCGGTCCAGGAAGGCCGTGAGTTCCTCCTCGCCGACCGTGGTCCCGGTCGGGTTGTTCGGGTTGCACACGATCACCATGCGGGTCTTGTCGGTGATCGCATCGGCGAGTGCGTCCAGGTCGTGGGTTTCTTCGGTGAGCGGTACTTGTACCGAGGTGGCCCCGGTCAATTCGACGAGCAGGGGATAGGCCTCGAAGGAACGCCAGGCGTACACGATTTCGACGCCGGGTTCACCGACGGCTTCCAGGAGTTGCTTGAGGAGTCCGACCGATCCCGCTCCCAGCGCGATGTGTTCCTCGGGGACACCGAAACGGTCGGAAAGCCGGGCAGTCAGCTCCTCGGCACCTGGATCCGGGTAACGGTTGAGTTCGGTGGAGGCACGGGTGATGGCCTCACACACGGAGGGGAGCGGCCCGTACGGACTCTCGTTGGAGGACAGCTTGATCGAGCGCCCACCGGGTCCGACGACCCTTTTGCCGGGTTTGTAGACGGGGATGCTGTCCAGCACCGACCGCAGATCTGGCGTTTTCGACTCCGACACCGTTGTCCTTCCTCAATACTTTGTGTTGGCCCCATGCAACGTTCTGTGACTGGGGCAGATCACCGCTCCCAGCGGCAATATCGCACAAACGAGGAGATATCACCATGTATTCACGCCAGCGTTCGTACTCATCGCACCAGGCCGTGGCCGGGAGCAGGCACCGGTCGGTGCTCCGCCCGTGGATGGCCGGCCTGGTCCTTCCCATGGGCCTTGTGATGAGTGCCTGTGGTGACGGCGAGGTCGACACCACAGGGGACGCCGAACAATTGCACGAGGCTCAGCCTCCGCACTACCGCGACGCCACCCAGGTGCCCGAGGGCAGTGAGAACGGCGTCTATTCGGAGCTTGTCACAGTTCAGCACAGTGCCGAGGTCCGAGACACCACCGAACTCGACAAACCCGAGTGCCTGGACGCCTCGAACCAGTGGAGCGACCTGGACATCGTCCAGGACGCACCCGCGTCCGTGGCCGCCTACGAGTGGGACCAGGGCACCGTGTCCAGCATGCTCCTCCGCCTGACCGAGGAGGACGTCACCGAGGCTCTGCACAACCGACCCCCGGAGAGCTGCGCCGAGTACACAGCCACCTACGAGGACGGCAGCAGCTCCGAGTACGGTATTAGCGACCTCGACCTCGATGTCGTCGGTGACGAGTCACGGGCCTTTGCCGTCGAGGTGAGTTCCGGTGGCGAGGAAAGCCACCTGCTCAGCCTCATGTACCGCAACGGAGACCTGTTGGGCACCACCTCCGTCCTCGGCAACGGGAGCGTCGAGGACTACGAGGAGATGCTCATCGGTTTCAGTGAGGCCGCGGTCGAACGTCAGCAAGACACCCTGGGCTGATCCCCTCACACGGGACGGCCGGTGTCCAGATCCTCCCTCGGGAGCCCGGAAGGGTTCTCCTGAGCCTTTTGGAGGGAACGCCGCGTCTTGCGACGATCCTGTCGGACGGCGTCCCTGCGGGCCGCCTCGCGTGGGCTGGGAAGCTTGCGCGGGGGGCCCTGCAGTTCGACCCCTGTGACCGCACCGAAGGTGGCCATGACCTCCTCGCTCTCCCGGTCGACCACGGAAGCGCGTACGGCGGTGCTTGGCCTGCCCTCGAGCCGGACCGCGTACACCACGTCCACCCGCTGCCCGTACCGCAGACCGTCGTAGCGCAGGAAGTATCGGCAACCGTGGCGCCACACGTCCTCGGGCTCCTCCTTGAGCATCACGGGGCCGAGGCTGCGCCACACGTCGCTGCCACGCAACCGTCGCTCGGCCCGCCGCAAGGGGTATCGGCGCAGTGCACAGGGTTCCCTGTGCAGAGCGCGCGTGAGCACGCCACGCAGCTCGGGGCTGAGGGCCGCCAACACCAGGAGCTCAACACCCAGGACCGCGGCATGGACCCAGGTGAACGCACTCACCACCTGCCACCCCGTGGGTTCGACCCCGATCGTGGTCGACGCGACGGCGGACAAGAGCCCGGCGCGGGCGAACGTACGCCAACCGACGGGTGCTCGACCGAGCCCCCCGAAACAGCCACAACCGGCTTCGGGGTCGCGACGGCGGACCAGGAAGAGAACGACCACCGACACGGCGAACATCACGGCGGTGAGTACCCGGGCGGCCTCACCCCAGATCCCGGTGAGACCGATCAGCCCCACGGCCGCCACGGCCTCCACCATCCCGGTACCGACCGTGGTCGGTCTGCGTAGACGCTCGGGCACCAGGACGGCCATCCCGTCGGCCGCGGCCCGGCGTGTGGTCTTGCCCGCCGCGCCCAACACGAGCAGGACCGCCAACAGCGGTAGCTGGACCTCACGGAACACATCGACGATCTGCATGAACTCGGGCAACACGATTCATCCCTCCCCGTGGGTGACGGTCACGGTCGCGTTGAAGCAACCGTCCTCCAGACGCCCACCGAGGGCGACGAAGGCGGTCATGGTGAGAGAGGAGACCCGGCCCGCCCCCTGTGCCCCACACGTGGAACACAGGTCGCACAGCCGGCTGTCGGCGGCCGCGCAGTCCAGCACCGGAAGGACCGCGAAGGCACGCGTGCAGTCGTTACGCAGACCCAAAGTGGCCCCGATCGACAGGTGGGGCAACGGGACGCACGAGGTGCTGCTGTCACACCCTTGGTGGCCGACACGGTCGACCGCAGGGTAGGCCACACCTTCGGCCACCGACCGCGGATCCACGTGGGTGGCTCTTCCCCAGGCGGGGTCGTACCAGCTCACGATGCCGTTGAGCGTGCCCGTGTACGCCCGGGTGGGAGGTCGACGAGGCGTGGCGTGGACCGGGTACGGCGGTTGCGTGGTGGCCGGGCGAGCCGCCCAGACCGCGCCGTCTCGCCAGATGCCGACCGCGTCGAACACATATCCCGGTTCCAATCTCGGGTGGCGTACGGAGATCCGCCCGGAGGTGCGGTAGGGCAGCACCACGGTCTGGCGGGGCCGCCCGTGCCCGGGGTCGATCTCCAAGGTGTCGTCGGAGCTGTCCACGATGACACCGGTGGCGCGGGCCGCCTGCGCCCACACCTGGGCGGCGACCGGTGCCCCGTTGTGTGCGCGCAGAACGACCGCGTCGTCCCCGGCACGCAGCTCTTGTGGCTGGATCTCACCCCCACGCCAGAACGTGCTTCCACGTTCGAAGAGGAAACGTTCCTCGCCCTGGGTGGTGGCCAGACAGAACATGTGTGGGCCGGCGTCGACGACCACGCCGCGCACGACCCGGTTGCCGAGTGGTGTGGGCCTGGGCGCCGCCCCGGGGCCGAGTACCGCGGCGGTGAAGCGCCGCCGCTCGCGCTCTCTTTCCGTTATCACTGACATGTCGTCCGCGTCCCCCTGTCGCCCGACTCGTCCTCAAGTGACCATTCTCCCGGTTGGGTCGGTGAAGCATCGCTCACACGCCGATATGGACTGGTTCGTGACGGTGATGTGCCCATGTCATCGCGGTTCGGGCGGAACGATCCCGCCGTACGTCCACGGCGATTCCACCCATCTGCCCATCCGTTTGTCAGCAGGTGGTTCGTCCCTTCCCGGCTGTTTGCCCTCTTTGTGTGAGAGTGAGAAAGGGACGAGGGAAGGATCTACGGCAGAACGCACGTGGCACCCGGAAAAGACGGTGATCGCCGTGGCGGGGACTACCCGGACCCCCAGATACGACGACTTCAGCAGCTACGTCGCAGAGCGTGGCCCTGCTCTCCTGCGCATGGCACGCTCCCTCACCAACAGCCACGCCGACGCGGAGGACCTCCTCCAGGCGGCCCTGGTCAAGACCTTCTTGTCCTGGGACCGTATCGCCGACCCCCGCGCACGGGACGGCTACGTCCGGCGGGCCATGGTCAACACCCAGATCTCCGAGTGGCGACGTAGGCGTCTCGACATCTACCCCACCGACGAGATCCCCGAGCAGGGGGTGGACGATCCCACCTGGCGCAGCGACTTGGCCGACGTGGTTCGACGTGCGATCGAGCACCTTCCCGACCGTCAGCGCACCACGGTGATCCTGCGTTACTACGACGACCTCACAGAGGCACAGATCGCCGAACGCATGGGGGTGACCATCGGCACCGTCAAGAGCACGCTCTCCCGTGCCACCGAGAAGCTGCGCAGCAACGCCGACCTCATCATCGAACGCACCACGTGCTGAATCTTCTCTCGGGTGTCCCGCCCGGCCCGTCGTCCACACCTTCCACCGAGCCGGTTCCGCAGATTCGTTTTGCGCAGGACCTCAGCGCTCTGTAGGCTTGTCAGAGCCAGGAGGATTCGCCTAGAGGCCTAGGGCGCCGCACTGCTAATGCGGTTGGGGGGCAACCCCCTCATGGGTTCAAATCCCATATCCTCCGCGCCCGACCTGGGGTTTCCGCGTAGCGGAAGCCCCAGGTTTCTTTGTTTGGGGGCTCAGTACGCGCTGGGCGCGCACCTTGTCGCCGCCACACTTCGTTGTCACGGCACACGCTACGGAGGATTTCGTTTTTTCGCTCAGGGCAGGATGGCGTTATGGCAACGACACTGGGGAACGAACGGTTCTTCCACCCGACGACCGGTCCGAGCCGGCCGGACTCGCTCGCGACCTGACTGACGACCGCCGGTCGCGCGCACGGCTCATCGGCCCGGACGGCTCGAAAATCGATGTCCCTGAGGAGCTCTGCGGAGTCCTGCGCGACGTCGTGGCAGCGCTTTCTCAAGGGTTGGCGATCTCCATCGCTCCGCACAACACCATGCTGACCACACAGGAAGCAGCTGACCTGCTCAGCATCTCCCGCCCCACCTTGGTCAGGCTCCTGAGCGAGGGCGAAATCCCCTTCAGCATGCGAGGACGGCACCGCCGAGTACTGCTCCGCGACATCCTGGACCACCAGGAGCGCACTCGGCAGGAGCGGGAGCAGGTCCTGGACCAGATGGCGGCCGATGCCGAGGAGACGGGTCTGTACGACGTGACCTCCATCCCTGAGAACACCAGGTGAGAGTGGTGGGTAGTGGCTTTTCCCGCTTTTCTCGACACCTGTGTGCTCTGTCCCGCCTATCTGTGTGACACCCTCCTACGGCTCGTGGCCGCCGGCGCTTGTCGCTGCAACGGTTGGGCCGGCACTGGGCAGGCCGTGCGCACTGATCCGAGCCAACTCGGGGTCGAGGGTTTCGGTGTCCATGTGGTGGGTGTGATCACGAACTCCCTCCTTCCTCACCGGACCTGTGCTTGTGATCACCGTCCGGTGAGTACGCCTTCGTCGTCGAGCTGGTCCTGGAGGTGGGACGCGAGAGAAGAGCGGGTGGACTCTCTGTCCCCGAGGGCGTGCTCGGTGCGGTAGGTGGCCATATCTTTCGCTCTATTGCGCGTGGCCGGGGTCATCAGGACTGAGGTTGGTGACCTCGGCCGGCCCGCTCCACGTCGGGCCTGCTGTCTTTGTCCCCGGGCAGGGTGGA
>DXDP01000088.1 GCA_019115445.1 Candidatus Nocardiopsis merdipullorum | reverse complement strand
CAGGACCGATGAGGTTTCGACACGGTCGTATCGCCGCTGTGCAGGTCGCTGCCGCGGTACTGCTGCTGCCCGCGTGCTCGGTGATCGAGGAGGAGTCGGTACTCGACGGGGAGACGTTGACCGTCGGGGTCAAGTACGACCAACCCGGACTGGGGCTGGAAGAGGACGACACACTGGTCGGTTTCGACGTGGACGTGGCCGTGTACATCGCCGAGAAGATGGGCTTCGAGGAGGAGCAGGTGGAGTTCACGGGTGTCACCTCGGCCGAACGGGAGGACAGGATCCTGGACGGTGAGGTGGACATGGTCACCGCCACCTACTCCATCACGCCCGAGCGCAAGACCGAGGTGACGTTCGGTGGTCCCTACTACGTCGCCGAGCAGGACATCCTCGTCCGCTCCGATGCCTCGGGCATCGAAGGAGTACGCGACCTGGAGGGGCTCGACGTGTGCCGGAGCGAGGGCTCCTACTCCACCGCACGGATCACCGACGGACTCGGTATCGACGTGAACTTGGTGGATGCGCCCAGCTACAGCGAGTGCATCGAATGGTTGCGTGAGGGGCAGGTCGACGCGGTCTCCACCGACGACCTGATCCTCGCGGGCTTCCTCGCCGAGGACCCTTCCGCGTTCCGCTTCGTGAACAACCCTTTCACCGAGGAGAAGTACGGTGTGGGGCTTCCCCACGGCGATGTGCGGGCCTGTGAGGCGGTCAACAGGGCGATCAGTGAGATGTACCAGGACGGTACGGCCGCCGAGTTGCTGGACGAGTGGTTCGGCAGCACCGATCTGGACGTGGTCGAGAGCGTGCCCCAGTTCGAAGGGTGCGACTGATGTCGTGTTTCTACCCGAGCGTCCCATGTGCGGAGTCGGTTCCACCCTTCAGCGCATTTGCCTCGAGTGGCGCGTACAGAGGAATATGTCAAATGCTGACCCGTATGTAGGGCGCAATGGGGGTACAGGTTAGGAGTTGTCCGGTGACCATCGTCGAGTTCCTGAACGCACGCCTGGATGAGGACGAGCGTGCGTCGAAGGCCGCACCAGTGGGATCACGCGGCCGGGACCGAGCGTTGGCCGAGGTCGCGGCGAAACGCAAGATCGTACGCGGATACGCCAAGGCACACTCGGCGAGTATGCGTATGGTCGAACCTTCCCCTTCCGACGGTCCTCCGGAAGGGGGAGACCCCTGGTCGGAGCTGTTGGCGTGGCGGTTGGCGCTCAAACACCTGGCGGCCGTGTACAGGACCCACCCGGAATACGACGACTCCTGGTCCGACGAGTGAGCTCGGCCCGGCCAAACCCTGTTTCTTCGAAGACAGGGGGTGGCCGGTGTCGCTCGTCCGTGCCTTCCGGCGACAGCTCCCTGTTCTGTGGATCGGTGCTGTTGCGCCTATGAAGTGAAGCGAGCTATGGTCCTGCTCTCCCCCAAACGTGTACCTCCTGTGTGTTGTGTGCGTTGATCCCGTATGCCTGGTGTTCCGACAAGGTTACGGACGCGTGCACGCACCTATAGTTAGGAACCTGAACTATGTGCACTGAGTGAAGAATTCTGGCCTCGGAGAAATGTTTCCTGCCGTGAGGCATAAGTCCTGTGCGGGGGGAATCACTTTCTGGCAGGCTGTGTCGCTCAGTGGAAGGCGGTTGGCAGGTCAGTACCACTTTGCAATAAAATTTCGGGCCAACGGTACGCACGTATGGGATCTGGCCTGTGTCCATTCGTTGTGCCCCAAACCTGAACAGGCCGCGTCGACTTCCCGCTTCTCCGGTGCCCCACTGGGCGATTCGGGACCACCGTCCTAATGGTCCATCGTTCCAGTGTGTACCGGGTCCCACTCGATAGGGTTGCTCATGCATCACCCCCCGGACACGCTCCACGCCCGCAAACGGCGTAAGGCTCGCGCCATGATCGTGTCGGCCGCCTTCCAGCTCTTCGCCGAGCATGGATTCGAAAACGTCACGGTCGCCGCAATCGCCGAACGGGCCGAGGTCGGCCGGACCACGTTCTTCCGGTACTTCGGTGACAAACAGCAGGTGTTGTTCGCCGATGAAAGCACGAACGTGGAACGCATGTGCCAGTACGTGCGTGAGAAAGTCCCCCGTCCACCCGGAAGAGACCTCAGTGCTGCGATCGAACTGATCAAGGAAGCAGGTGCCACCACCGGCATCCAAACCTCGCTGCCGCTCGCGCATTCGACCGTCCTGATTCGCCTCCTTCGGGAAAGCACGGAACTGCGCTCTCGCTACCTGCTCACCAGGCAGCAGAGGGCAGGCCGCCTTGCCGGGGTACTGACCGAGGTCGGGGTCGAGGAGGACGTGGCGGTCCTTGCCGCACACGCGGCCATGGCCTGCGAACTGACCGCCATGCGCATGACCGACACCCCGGAGGTTTTCCCGGACCACCTGGACCGGGCACACGAGCTGTTGCGTTCCGTGGCCCGCTGATCGTTCCCACCCCCAGGGATCCGAGGTACGCACGGAACCGAGAAACTGTTCGAAGTGGTGTCCGTGGTCCACGGCCACACAGAACTGTGGAAGGAAACAACGAGAACATGAGCCTCATCGTCGCTCACCGATTCCTGGGGGGCATCCGGTGAACAACACCACCAAGGACAAGGTCCTGACCACTGTCCAGGGGCGGCTCGGCCGTATCACCCTCAACCGTCCGCGGGCCATCAACGCACTCGATCACCAGATGATCGACGAGGTGCAGGCCGCCCTCGTCAAGTGGGAAGAGGACGACGACGTGGTCGCCGTCCTCGTCGACGGGGCCGGGGACCGCGGATTGTGCGCCGGCGGTGACGTCCGGATGATGCGGGACAGTGCGATCGCCGGGGACACGCGGGCCGCCGCGTTCTGGCGTGACGAATACCTGCTCAACGCACACATCGCCCGCTACACCAAGCCGTACGTGGTCCTCATGGACGGGGTGGTGATGGGCGGCGGCGTAGGAATCTCCGCACACGGGTCGGTCCGCGTGGTGAGCGAACGTTCCGTGATCGGCATGCCCGAGACCACCATCGGGTTCGTACCGGACGTGGGCGGCACCCACCTGCTCTCCCGAGCCCCGGGCGAACTGGGTACGCACTTGGCGCTCACGGCCGGGTCCGTCGGTGCCACGGACGCACTCCACCTGGGTCTGGCCGACCACTACGTGCCTTCCGGGCGCACGGCCGACCTGATCGCCGCGCTGGAAGGGATCACCTCCGCAGAAGAGATCACCGAGGTGGTCGCCGGACACGCCGAGACCCCGCCCGCCGGTGACCTGCTGGAGCAAAGGCACTGGATCGACGCCTGCTACGGGGCGGACACCGTCGAGGAGATCGTGGCGCGCCTGCGCTCACACGGTGACCCCGAGGCGGCGAAGGCGGCCGAGACGATTTTGAGCAAGTCGCCCACCTCGGTGAAGGTGACCCTGGAGGCGTTGCGTCGCGCTGGGAAGTTGCCGAATCTGTCGGCGGTCCTGGAACAGGAGTACCGGATCTCCTGTGCCGCTCTGTCCTCACCGGACCTGGTCGAGGGCGTACGCGCCCAGATCGTGGACAAGGACCGCAACCCGGCGTGGGACCCGGCCCGCCTGGAAGAGGTCACCGACGTGGAGCGTTTCTTCGCCCCCGCACCCGGAGGACCTCTCGGTCTGGTCGACGGTGACGCGAGATAGGGGCCGCCCCGGGGTGTTCCCCGGGGCCGACCCGCCCCGTGATCTTGTACCTGTGGTCACGCTCGGCGCCCGAAAGTGACCACAGGTACAAGATCACAGGGGAACCGAAGTGGGGACCTGGAGTCCCGAGCTGGACCCCCTCTGGTGAGCAGCCTGCCCCGAGCAGGGGGA
>DXDP01000087.1 GCA_019115445.1 Candidatus Nocardiopsis merdipullorum | reverse complement strand
CCACAGTGGTTTGTTCTTGGCCTCTTCCAGCTGTTCGAAGAGTTTTTCGACGGTCTTCTTGGGTTTGCCGTCCTTGTTGGCGAAGAACGACACGATCTTCGGTTCGCCGGTCTTGGGGTCGGTCTTGGGTTCGGTGGTGTCGGGGTCGAGCACGTGGGTGCGGATCGGCAGCAGGTCGTCGACGGTCAGGTCGAACAGGTCGGCCTCGTTGCGCAGCGGCGCCTCGGGGGGCTCCACCGGTTGGGTGAGGGCGGTGGCTGCCACGTACCCCAGCGCCTCGATGTCCAGGGCCGTGCGGCCTGCGATGAAGAAGAGCCGCTCACGGATCTGCCCGGGGCAGTACTGGGCGTTGGGGCAGCGCAGGTCGACGTCGCCCTCCTTCTGTTGCCCGAGGGGGGTGTCGCACTCGGGGCAACGCCGGGGCATCACGAACTCCCGCTCGGAGCCGTCACGTCGTTCCACGACCGGGGCGACGATCTCGGGGATGACGTCACCGGCCTTGCGCAGCACCACGGTGTCACCGATGCGTACACCCTTGCGGGCGACCTCCTGGGAGTTGTGCAGGGTCGCGAACTCCACCTCGGAGCCGGCCACCACGACCGGTTTCATCACCCCGTAGGGCGTGACCCGGCCGGTACGGCCCACCCCGACCTTGATGTCCAGGAGTGTGGTGGTGACCTCCTCGGGCGGGTACTTGTAGGCGATCGCCCAACGTGGGATGCGGCTGGTGGAACCCAGTCGGCGCTGCAGCGCGAAGTCGTCGACCTTGACAACGACCCCGTCGATCTCGTGGTCGGGTCGTGGTGGCAGTGCCAGGGAGCGCGCCACGGACGTCTTCGAGGAGGTGGGCGAGGCCGAACGTGCGTAGTGATCGACGTATGCCCGGACCTGGTCCATCGTGGACAGGACCCTGTAGTGCTCACTGAGCGGCAGCCCCCACTCCCCCAGCAGGCGGTAGGCCTGCGACTGGCTGGTGAAGGCCACCGCCTCCTCGGCCCGCGACGTGGGCTCGTAGGCACCCACCCCGTGCACGATCATCGACAGCGGGCGGGTGGCGGTCACCCGGGGGTCCTTCTGCCGCAACGACCCGGCGGCGGCGTTGCGCGGGTTGGCGAACGGTGGGTGTTTGGCTTCGGCGGTGATGCGTTCGTTGAGTTTTTCGAACTCCCCGACCGGCATGAAGACCTCACCGCGCACCTCCAGCAGCTCCGGTGCGGGGCGGACGCTCTCGTCCAGACGTTCGGGGACCACCTCGATGGTGCGGACGTTGAGGGTGATGTCCTCACCCACCCGGCCGTCACCCCGGGTGGCCGCGCGGGCCAGGCGGCCACGTTCGTAGACCAGGTCGACGGCGAGCCCGTCGATCTTGAGTTCGCACAGGTAGTTCTCCACCGGCACTTCCGCGGAGGCCCGGTCGGCCCAGGCGTTGAGCTCCTCGGCGTCGAAGGCGTTGCCGAGGCTTTCCATCCGCACCAGGTGTTCGACCTCGGCGAAGTCCACGCTGATGGGTGCGCCGACCTTCTGTGTGGGTGAGTCCTGGCTGATCAGGGCCGGGTGGGCGTCCTCGATACCGCTCAACTCCGCCATGAGGGCGTCGTACTCGGCGTCGGAGATGATCGGTTTGCCCATGTAGTACCGGTAACTGTGGTCGTCCAGTTCTTGGGACAGCTCACCGTGTCGGGCGCGAACCTCGTCGGGGATGTCGGTGGTGTGCTCGGACGCGCTCACTGCCTGCCTTTCTGCTGCTTTCGTACCTGCCGTGGTCGGGTCACCTTCGGGGTTCGTCCCGTAGGACGCGGGCCCCGGCCCGGGCCGTGGTCAGGGCTTGCCGGGCGTGCGCGGGCGAGGCTCCGGCCAGCCCGCACACCGGGGTGGTCACCACCGCGCGGGGGAGCAGGTCGGGGGAGATGCCCAACCGGTTCCACAGCTCGCGTACGGGGTCGACGATAGCTGCCGGGTCGGACATGCGGGCGGTGTGTGCGTGATCTTGGTCGACGGCCGGGACGGTGCCCAGCATCAGGCCGGTGCCTGCTTCCACCGCCACCCCGAGCATTTCGTCGTCGTCCTCGGTCAACAGGAGTGCGGCGAGGCCGAGTGCGTGGGCGCCGCTGCGGCGCAGCAGGTCGATCGGTGCACCGGGGGCACAGCAGTGCGCCATCGGCACCGCCCCTGTGTCCTGGATCGCGGTGAAGAGGGTGCCAAGGACCTCTTCGACCCGAACACGGTCCACCGCCGGGTGGCGTCCGTGGCCGCTCGCGGTGGGCAGTGTTCCCCGCAGCACCCGGGGCAGGAGGGGTTCGTCGACCTGGACCAGGAGTTGGGCCCCGGGCAGGCGTTTGCCGACCTCTTCCACGTGTGCCAGGACCCCTTCCACGTGGGATTGGGCCAGGTCCCGTACGGCTCCTGGGTCGGAGACCATGCGTTGTCCCGAACGCAGTTCGATCGATGCGGTGAGCGTCCACGCGCCGGCCACCTGGATCTTCAGTGGACCGTTGTAGTCGTGGGCGTGTTCGGTGAGGGCGTCCAGGTCGTGCGACATCAGGTTCGCGGCACGTCGAAGGTCACGGCCGGCCCGGTCGGTGACCCGCCACCCGCTGGGTCGGACCTCCACGGGAAGGTCCACCAGGAGTCCGGCGGTGCGGCCGATCATGTCCGCGCCGACACCGCGGGCGGGTAGTTCGGGAAGGTGTGGGAGTTCGGGAAGTTCGCCAAGGACCGTACGTGCGGCCTCGTCGGGTTCCTGTCCGGGCCAGGACCCGACCCCGGTGGCGGACGCCTCGGGCCAGGGGTGGATGTGCTGTTGACTCACGTTGCCCAAGGTTAGGGCACCCCCGGACCGATGCCTCGGACACGCCGCAGATCTACTGGTGGGTTCGGACGGGCCCCGGGGTCTGCTGGTGCTCGTGCGGGTCGTTGTCGCCCCGGGTCTTGTCCGTGCCCTGTCGGGCACGGTTGCCTCGCGTGTACAGCATCATGGCGATGACCAGTACGGCGGCGACCACGATCACGCCCAGGGCGGTCCACGGCGAGTCGAGGAACAGTGCGAGCCAGATCCCGACCACCCCGGAGATGACCACGCCCCACAGGCCCGCCCAGGCGAGCCCGCCGATGAACACCGCGGCGAAGTAGCGGGGAAAGCGCATGCGCACCACACCGGCGGCCAGGTTGATGGCGGTTTGTGCCCC
>DXDP01000086.1 GCA_019115445.1 Candidatus Nocardiopsis merdipullorum | reverse complement strand
CGATGATCTGGTGCGGCGAGTGCACCACCTGGCCGGAATCGAGAACGAACTCCTCATCGATCCCCGGTTCTTCACATGGCTACGGGAGAGGATCTCCGGGCTGGGCCGCATCGAGGTGGTTCCCAAGGAAGGGAACTACGACAACGAACTCAGCCGATTCCGCTACGACGTGGTGTTGGAGAAGGCAGTCTCTCCGCACACTCAAGTGGACGCCAGGTGGACCGATTGGGAACGCGGCGGCCTCACGGTTCAGGCAGTGAAGGACATGGTCCGTGCCGCGGATCGTCAAGTGATCGCCTTGGCCAAGGTGCCCAACGCGCGGATCCACCAGCACCATGAGCGGTGGACGCGGCTGCTCGCCGCCTCCGGTGACGCCACGGTCGGTGATGCCCTCGGTGAGATCACCGATGACCCCGCCGGGGTAGGCGCCGTCGACCCCGAGCGCCTGCGCGCCCTGGGACGGTCTTGCGGCTATGACGTGGAGTTGAGCTGGGCGAGCGGGTACCCGGACGGGGCCTTCGACGCCGTGTTGCGCGCTCCTGGCGGGGCGTGGACCGATTTCCGCCCGCCGCACGGGATCGAGACCGACTCCGCTGACCTGGCCAACATGCCCCTGCACCGGGAGATCGGTGCCGACCTGCGAAATCGACTGCGGGATCGGCTCAGCCGCACCCTCCCCTCCTTCATGATGCCGTCCACGCTGACCGTGGTGGACGCCGTTCCGATGACCACCTCGGGGAAGGTGGATCGGGCGGCGCTGCTGGCAGAGGCGTCGGGCCGAGGCGCGGAACAGCCCTACCGGGCGCCGCGTGACGCCGTGGAACTGCGCCTGACGCGTATCTGGGAGAGCGTCTTGGACGTGGAACGCGTTGGGGTCCAAGACGACTTCTTCGAGCTCGGCGGTGACTCGTTGGTCGCCATTCGTCTCACCACCGAGGTGCGGAGCGCCTTCGGGGTCTCTCTCGGACTCGCCGACCAGCTTGCCGCGCGGACCGTCGAGCAGGTGGCCGAGATGGTCCGACGCGGGGAGGAGAACACCCAGTGGCGTCCTCTGGTGCAGATCACGTCTGGTGAGGGCCCTCCGTTGTTCTGTGTTCACCCCGCTGGTGGCAGTGTCCTCTGTTACGGGGAGCTTGCCCGCCGCCTCGGCCACGGACGGCCGCTGTACGGACTGGCCCCGATCGGCTTGGAAGAAGGGCAGGAAGCCGACACTGATATCGGTGCCATGGTCGAACGCTATCTGGCCGAGGTACGCGACATCCGTCCGCACGGCCCCTACCATCTGGCCGGATGGTCGCTCGGCGGGGTAGTCGCTCTGGAGATGGCCGCTCGGCTCACGGAGGCCGGTGAACAGGTCGCTCTGGTCGCCATGATCGACTCCGTCGCACCGGAACTGGCCGAGGACGACGCTGACGACGCTGACGTGCTCCGCGAGTTCTTCGCGGACGTCCCCCTGGACACCGAGCACCTGCGGACCCTCGACACCGAGGGGGCGGTCCGCGCGGCCCTGGAGCAAGCCGCAGAGGCCGGGGCCCTTCCCACGGGGCTTGACAGCGAGCGGCTCCTGCGCATGCGTGAGGTCCACCAGCGACACATCGCGGCGCTGTCCGCGCACCGGGCCACGGCCTACGACGGGGACGTGGTGCTGTTCCGCGCTGAGGAGACCGGCGTCGCACTGCCCGGATACGGATGGGAACGGGTCCTGGCCGGAGACTTGGAGGTCATTGACGTTCCGGGAGACCACCAGACCGTTCTCGAGGCCCCCAACGTGCAGCGGATCGCGCAGGAGTTGGCCGCGCGCATCGCGAAATCAGAGTAGAGAAGGAGAACCGGATGTACGACGTGATTGTGATCGGTGCGGGGCCGGCGGGCCTGAACGCGGCGCTGATTCTGGGCCGAGCCCTGCGGCGCGTGCTGGTGGTGGACTCCGGAGAACCCAGGAACGCGCGAGCACACGCGATGCACGGTTTCCTCAGCAGGGACGGGATCGATCCCCAGGAGTTCCGACGGATCGCCCGAGAGGACCTGGGCTCGTACGTACACGTGAGCGTCCGGGACGCCACGGTGTCCACGGTGGTCGCTGAGGCCGAGGGCGCGGGGGTGGTGTTCGACGACGGCACCATCGAGCGGACCCGGACCGTGCTCCTTGCCACCGGGCGCCGCGATCGTCTGCCCGACGTCAAGGGAGTGCACGAGCACTGGGGGGCGGGCGTCTACGGGTGTCCTTACTGTCATGGCTACGAGGTGATCGGCAAGAGGTTGGCCGTGCTCGGCGGTCATACCCCCGATGCACACCTTGCGGTCCAGCTCATCAGGTTCGGTCGGGACGTCATGCTCTTCACCGACGGGGAGCCCGAGTACGACGAGGAGGCCGCGGCCGCGCTCCAGGTGACCGGCGTGGAGGTGTGCACTGACGCGGTCGAGGAGGTTGTCGGCGGTAACGGTGTCATCACCGGCGTGCGACTGGCGGACGACGAGGTGCCTCGCGACGCGTTGTTCCTCAAGACGGTGCTGGATCCTCACGGCGACATCGCGGAGTCGCTGGGATGCGAGTTGTTGGATGACGGGTCCGTGCGCATCGATGAGCACGGCCATACCAGCCTGGACCGCGTCTACGCGGCGGGTGAGGCGGCCCGGCTGCCGAACTGGCCCTCGCCGTGGATCCACGCCGTCACCAGTGCGGCGTTGGGCGCGATGGTGGCGCTCAGCATCGATCACGACCTCATCGTGTCTGACGTGCGTGCCACGTTCGCGGACCCGGCCGCCGACACGAAGGAGGAGGGTTGACCACCCCGGAGCTTTTCGACCCCACGGTGAGAACGGGCCGTTCCGGGGCGGAGGACTACCTCTTGGTCGTCGCCTGCCCCAACACGTGCGGGATGTTCACCCCCAACGGGCCACGCATGACGAACCTCGCCATCTCCACCCGTGCGAATCCGGCGTTCTCGATGCTTCTGCCGGTGTCCCGGGTCGCATCACATCCGCCGTCGAATCGGCGTGAGAACGGGGTGACGACCTGTTGCGCCCAACGCGACCAGGTTCCCCTCTCTGCTCCGACGTGCTCCAGGAACACGAACCGTCCGCCGGGGCGGAGCACGCGGATCACTTCGGACAGGACGCGGCTTTGCGCATCGATCGAGCACAGGACGATCGTCCCCACCACCGCGTCCACACTGCCGTCGGCCAGCGGGATGCTTTCGGCGTCGCCGCACAGGACGGAGCCGTATTCGGCCGTGCGCAACCGTTCATGGAGGTAGGGGTTGGGCTCCAGACCGACCCATGTGATGCCCGAGGGGAGGTAACCGAAGTTCGGCCCGGACCCGGGTCCGATTTCAAGCACTGTTCCAGATAGATCATTCAGCAGTTCATGGCGCTGCTCTCGGTAAAATGAGGCTCCGCCCGACGAACGGTTCTTCGCTGCTCGACGCCAAAAGCGGTCATTACGATCAGTCATGTCAAGTTTTCCTCTCCAGCGGGTCTGAACATTTAAACCCTATTATTTCATACCAGCAGATGTCACACCACTGAGATTCCCGAACTTCGAGGACGAAACTTTGTCCACCGATTCCGCCCGGACGCCCGGAGCCGTGCAAACCACGATCCATCGGACAGCGGAAACAATTCACCAGAACCACGAGCAGGGTGAGGTGCATCAAAGAATGCACGCAACAGGGAACATGACGCGCTCTCGCAAGAAAGCCATTCGCACACGGAAAGAAGTAAAGAAGATATCACTCAGCCTGGCGAGAGGCTTCAACAAAGAACTCAGGGCCATCGTGCCGACGTCGATGGCAAGGGAATTCTTGCTGTGCGCATCATCCGCCCAGTCGACTCGGCGGGCGACGGTGCGGATCCTTCTCCGTGACGGGGAGATCTCCGCGTCCCTCGCATCGACGATGATGGGGCACGCAGGAATCGACGTCCACATTCTTCCCGGAGGGGACCATCCCGTGATCGTCGCGGCGGACCACCGGGTGGCTTTGGCGGGAGCCCTGGTCGATGGCGACTTCATGGAGCCACGCATTCTCAATGAGAAAGGCATGGTCCGCATGATCACCACGATCTTCGACGATCTCTGGGACAACTCCGAGTGCCCGTCCCGATTCGCCCCGCGCCTGCCCAGGAGGCGGTCCGAGATCGTGTCCTGCCTGGCCGCCGGGATGACGGACGCCGCGATCGCCTCCCGACTCCAGGTGGGCGAGCGGACGATACGCCGTGAGGTCAACTCATTGATGCACGCCACCGGCGCCGAGACACGCTTCCAGTTGGGAGTGTCCGTTCAACGGCGGGGATGGCTGACGGGAAGGGAGAGTATGAGCGTCGCGGGGAGGCCGGAATGGACATGAGGACAGCGCTTCGTGCGCAGTTGCGCTCGGTACGTCGCGAACTGCCGGATTCTCCCGCGCTCATATGGCGTGGCCGTGAGATCTCCTACGGGGAACTTGGCGGAATGGTAGACGAACAGAGACGCAGAATCACGGAACAAACGACGGGAGATGAGCCCCTGGGGCTGCTGGCGCAGACGTCGCCCGAGGCCATCGCCCTCATGCTGGCTTGTGTGGAGGAGAGGAGACCCTTCGTCCTGCCCTCCGCGGAACTGCCCGGTGCCGTGCTCGAAACTCTGTTCGCCAAGGCCGGATGCCGCTACCGGGTCACCCCCGATGGCGGAGCCCAGGCGTTGCCGACCTTGGAGCCGGACCCGTCGGCTTCCCACGTGCCCTTGGGCCCCGATACCGTCTTTATGCTCACTACCTCCGGTTCCACCGGTGTTCCCAAGGTGGTGCCCATCCGCGCCACCGCCCTTGTCCGCTTCACGGAGTGGGCGAGGAAGCGTTTCGCCATGGGCCGGGAGACCGGGGTGTTCAACTACGCACCACTCAACTTCGACCTGTGCCTGCTCGACCTCTGGACGACTCTCTCGGTCGGCGGCCGTGTCACGCTGGTCGAACGCACATCGGCAGGCAACGCACGGCACCTGTTGTCGCTGATGACCGAAACGCGCCCCAATCTCGTGCAGGCGGTCCCGATGTTCTATCGGCTGATCGCCCAGGTCTGGCGGGATACGGGCGAGCAGCCGCTGACCTCGGTCCGCTCGGTGCTCTGGAGCGGTGACAGCATGCCGCCGTCCCTGCTGCGGACACTCGCGACCGTCTTTCCCTCGGCACACTTCTACAACGTCTACGGATGTACCGAGATCAACAACGCCTTCGTCAACGAACTCGCCCCCTCCGCGTTGCCGTCTGGACAGATTCCGCTGGGGGAGGCGCTACCGGGTGTCCGCTCGCTGATCGTCGACGGCCGAGGTGACCTGATCGATGGTCCGGGCAAGGGTGAACTGTGGGTCAGCACGCCCTTCCAGACGTCTGGCTACCTGGCGGGAGAAGGTGGGGAGAGGTTCGGTCCCCACCACATGGACGAGGACGGACCGGTCTACTTCCGTTCGGGCGACCTGGTCCGCAGGCACCCGAACGGGAACCTGACGCTCGAAGGGCGGATCGACTTCCAGGTCAAGGTCCGCGGGGTACAGGTGGACACGGAGGCGGTGGAGCGCGTGTTACAGGATCAGGAAGGAGTCGTGGAGGCGGGGGTGGTCGCCCTGCCGGAAGAACGGAACGGTCACCGGCTCTGCGCGAGCGTCCGGATCCAGCCGGAGGCGCGGATCAACGGCCTCGTCCTGCGCAAACTGTGTGCCGAACACCTTCCACCCGCCGCGGTGCCGTCGTCGTTCGAGGTGGAGCGGTCCTCCCTCCCCCGGACCTCCACGGGCAAACTCGACCGTAAGGTCCTGAAGGAACGTTGGTCCTCCCGTGTCTGACACAGATCACCGTTGGTCGATCAGGGAGTTCATTTCCCAGGAGTTCGCCCCCGATGTTCCGCCCGACGACATCGACGACGACCACGACCTGTTGGGCGGAGCTGTCATCGACAGCCTGGGGGTGTACGTCGTGATCGCCTGGCTCAAGGAGAACCACGGTGTGGAAGCCGACGAGGGTGACTACGACAGCTTCCGTTCCGTGCAGTCCATCGACGACCTCATCCGGGAAAGAAGCGGGAAAGACTGACAGCGGGCCGAAACCCCGGGTCAGGGGTCGGTCCGGCCGCTCAGACGGTCGATGAGATCGAACGGGTGACGGCGGAGGTACGCGGCCATGGACTCCCGGGCCTTCGCCTTCTCCCGCGGGGGGATCATGCTGGTACCGTCGCCGGACCGGGACGCGAGGTACTCGTCCCGCAGCAGCGCGCAGACCGCGGCGTCCTCGTGGGCTCCGTCGAGGAAGAAGTAGTCCCTCAGGAGGCCTTCGATCCGGAAACCCACCCCCTCCAGCACCTCGACCTGGACCGTGTCGAAGAGGCCGGTCAGCATCTGCACGCGATGGGCCGCCAGAGCCCCGAACAGGTGGTCCACGACCAGTGACACGGCCTCGCTGCCGTGACCGCCCTTCCACGTGTCGCGGTCTCCCGCGATGTACTCCACCGTGTAGCCGCCGGTCGCGCCGCGCGCGTTCCACAGGATCACCCCGGTGGGGGTACCGTCCTTGGTCCGTGCGACGAGGCCGCCGGCGGACGCTGCAAGCACCCGCTCCGCTTCGCGGGGAGTGAGGAAGCGCGGCCCCCTCGATGAACGCAGCGACTCCACAGCACAGAACCACGGGGAGAGGAGGTCCGCCACCTCTTCCTCGTCAGGGACGGAGAGGTCGACCAGCTCGCCTGAGATCGCGTTCACGAGGAGACCTCCGAAACGTCGCTCATGACGTGCTTGATTCGCGTGTAGTCATCCAGGGAGTAGACCGACAGGTCCTTCCCGTAACCGGAGCCGCCCACGCCGCCGTGTGGCATCTCCGCGGCGAACTCCAGGTGGGTGTTGATCCACACGCAGCCGCACTCCATCGCCGCGGACACACGCATGGCCCTGGCGTGGTCGCGGGTCCACACGCTGGATGCCAGCCCCTGCTCCACGCCGTTCGCCAGCGCGATCGCCTCTCTCTCGTCACGAAAAGCCTGCACGGTCAGGACGGGGCCGAACACCTCCTGTTGGACGATGTCGTCCTCCGGGCGGACGCCCAGGACGACCGTCGGGGCGAAGTAGTATCCCTTGTCCCCCACTCGTGCGCCGCCTGCAGCGACCCGGGCGTGGTCGGGCAGTTCCTCGACGAACGAGGTCACACGCGCCAACTGGTCGGCGTTGTTCAGCGGCCCGAGCAACGCGCCCGCGCCGCGCGGGAGGTCGGCGGCCACCACACGCGCCCAGTGGCCCAAGCCGTCGACGACCTCTTCGAAGACGTCCTCGTGCACGAGGACGCGTTCGACCGCGACGCAGTCCTGGCCCGCGTTGGCGAACGCTGACCGGGCGATTCGCTCGGTCGCCTGTGTGATCCCGGCATCGCCGAAGACGACGGCCGCCGCGTTTCCCCCCAACTCGAGATGGACGCGCTTGAGCGACGCGGCCGCGTTCGTCGCCACCTCCTGTCCTCCCCGAACGCTCCCCGTGAAGGAGACCATCACGGGTGTCGGATGGGCGACCATCGCGCGTCCGGTCTCCCGATCACCACAGACGACGTTGAAAGCTCCCTCGGGAAGGTGGCGCGCCGCCAATTCAGCCAGGCGCAGCGTGCTGCGCGGCGTGGTCTCCGCAGGTTTGAGGACGGTCGTGTTACCGGCGGCGAGGGCGGGGGCAATCTTCCAGACAGCCATCATGAGGGGGTAGTTCCACGGTGTGATCTGGGCACACACTCCGACCGGCTCACGACGCAGGAACGACAGGTGGCCGGGCAGGTACTCGCCGGCCGCCCTGCCCTCCAGCGTCCGTACCGCGCCCGCGAAGAAGCGCAGGACATCCACGCAGTGATCGACCTCCGCTGCGAGGGCGTCGTCCACCGGTTTCCCCGTGTCCGAGGCTTCCGCGTCGACGAAGACCTCCGCGTCCGCTGCGAGGTCCCGCGCCAGTGCGAGCAGTGCCGCGGAACGTTCCGCAGGCGTCGCCACACTCCAGGGGGAAAAGGCCTCCTCCGCCGACCGGAAGGCGTCATCGATGTCCTCGTCCCTGGACGCGGGAGCGCTGAAGGACTCCAGTTCCGTAGTGGGGTCGAGAACGCTCTTCACGATTCCTGTTCTACTCTTCTTGTGGTTCCCGCCAATGAAGTTATAGAACATTTAACCCCCAGGTCAGAGACTCGCAGGAAATGGATCAAGAGGCGCTTCCGGGCGAACGCTAACACGGCGAAAAATGCGAATCAAGACCGCAAATAATATTCATGGCCGGTAGCGGACATCCTCTTCGGAACGCCCTGTCTGCTGTCGTAGCGTCTGGGATGCGCACCTCGCCCGACACTGGTGGTGGGAAACCCCGATGCGGGCGCCCACAAGGTTCCGCATCGGGGTGCGTCAGCCCAAAACGGCTGTACCAAGGAAAACAAAGAGGAGTTAGACATGGACATGTCCAGCGTCCTGGACCTTCAGGGAACCGACATTACCGCAGAGAACGTGGAACTCCCCGCCAGCTTCGACAGCGACACTTGCTGATAGCGGGTTCTGATAAAAGCCGGTGCCGTTCAATCAGCGCAAGCGGCACCGGCCCAGTGCAATACCCGAGCGGAAGGAATAGCCTTGCCACGGCCCGTTCCTGGATCCATCGAGCATAGAAGCGGCTTGAGAACGGCCACAGGGATCATAGGGGTCGGCTCCCACCTCCCGCCCCGTGTGGTCACGAACGAAGAGATCATCCGCGGCCTGGACACGACGGATTCCTGGATACGGGAGCGAATCGGTGTCAGGGAGCGTCGGTTCCTGGAGGAGCGATACGCGACCTCCGACATGTGCGTGTCGGCGGCCGTCCGTGCCCTGAAGGATGCCGGACGAACGGCCGAGGACGTGGACGCGATCGTCCTGGCGACCTTCACTCAGGACCAGCCACTACCCTCGACCGCGCTCACCGTGGCGCAGCGGATCGGAGCGCACAACGCCTGGGCCTTGGACCTCAACCAGGCTGCTTGTGCGGGTGGAGTGTACGGATTGATCGTCGCTGCGCACCTGCTGCAGAACGACTCTGTGAACACCGTGTTGGTGATCGGCGCGGAATGCCTGTCGCGGGTCACCGATCCGAAGGACCGGACGACTCGTGTCATCTTCGGCGACGCTGCGGGTGCCGCTGTGATGACCAAGGTGGAGGACGGTGCCGGTCTCCTGGCCTGGGACGTCGGAGGAGCCCTCTCGGAGAGTGTGTCCGTGGTGGCGGGCGGCAGCCGTAGGCCGACGGACGCGACGACCGTCGAGGCGCGGGAACACTACCTACGCATGAACGGCCGCGTCGTATTGAACCGGGCGACGCAGGAGTTGCCGACCAGTATCCGCAGCGCGGTGAAGAAGTCCGAGTTACTCCTCAGCGACGTCCATCATTTCGTCTTGCACCAGGCGAACCTGAACATCATCCACGCCGTGGCCGACGATCTCGGTGTCGACCGCGGGCGAATGTCCACCACGATCGGCGCACTCGGCAACACCGGTGCCGCGACCGTGTTCACGGTGCTCGACAGCTTGCGCGCCTCCTCTGAGCTACGCGGTGGTGACACCGTGGTCATCTCGGCCATCGGTGCCGGTTTTCTCTGGGGTTCGCTGTGCATGCGTTTGACCGCTGACTTGGACCCAAGGAGGAACACCTCGTGATCGATGAACTCCAGCGCCTCTTCGTCAAGCTTTACGAGATCGACGTCGCCCCGGAAAGCGTGGACCCCGACGAACCGCTCTTCGGTCTGAAGTCCCGATTCAACCTGGACTCCATGGACACGTTGCGGTTCATCGTCCTCTTGCACGAGGAGTATGGCCTCGACATCGGTTCGGCGGACACTGAGTCCTTCCGAACCCTGCACCGGATCGAGCAGACGGTCCAACGGGATCGGAAGCTGACTGAGGAGAGATGAAATGCGAGGAGCGTTCGTCCGTCTGCTCCCCGTTCAGCGCGACGATCACGCGCTCTTCGTCCGGTGGATGGAACTGTCGCCGGCCGGAGTACTGGCCAACGGATCGCAGACCTCTCCCCGGTCCGCTGAGGACTGGGAGAGAGCGATCGAGTCGGGGACGACCCGGTACGCGGTCATCGAGACGAGTGAGGGCACCAAGATCGGTGCAGTCTCCTGGCAGGAACTCGCCTATCCCGGGAGCTATCTGGTCGGTGGCATCGTCGGTGACGGGGCGCTGTGGGACACCGGCCTCGGCTTGGAGGGCGCCATGCTCCTCGTCGCGTACCTGTTCGACTTCGAGAACGCACACCGAGTGGAGCTCGTCGCCGCCCTCTACAACAAGAGGACGCTCGGGTTCCTCGTCAAGGGCGACACCGTCGTCGAGGCCCTCCTGCGTGACTTCGTCTTCGCCGACTCCCATCACCACGACGTCATCGTGTGCTCACTGATGCGCGAGGAGTACTACGCGCCGTTCGACGGCTACCAGCCGGTGCTCCGTGCGACATCAGGCTCGGAGAAGGAGTTGGCCCACGCCCGGTTCCACGCCCATCTGTCGGGGGAGGCGGGCGAACCACTTCGTTCCCTCGCGGAGACCGTCACGCAAAGACCAGGGGAAAGGATCACCGATGTCGGCGCATGAACCAGCAAACGCCACCTCATGGCTGAGGTCCAGCACACCGGTGGGCGGTACGGCCGAGGAGGCACAGCCCATTCTGAAGCGTCCCCACGCTGTGGACGGCTACAGCCTGATGCGTGGCCTGTTCGCGCCCTACGTCGACGTGGGGCCAACACCGATCGACTGGCGCTCCGCGGAGAAACGACCGACGCGGAAACTCGACCGCGCCATCTTGCGGGCGGCCTCGACGGTCGGCCGCGTGATGGGTTGGGCCAACCAGCAGGACGGCCGTCTGGTGCACGACATCGTTCCGAGCCCCGGCTTTGAACACGCCCAAGTGGGCGCGAGCAGTGCCGATGCGCTGGTGTGGCATACCGAGGACGCCTTCCACCCCGACAGGGCGGACCTCATCATGCTGGTGTGCGTACGTGACCCCGACGAGGTCGGGACGGACGTCGCGAGCGTGCGGCGTGCCGGACTCTCGGAAGGTGACAAGGCACTGCTTCGTCGACCACTGGTACACATCTCCCCCGACGACTCCTACGGGGATTCGTGGGACACCGGGGACCGGCATGGGATGGCCACGGTCTGGGACGGCGAGGACGGCCTGTGTCTGCGCTACGACCCGAGTTACAGTCGTCTACCCGAGGACGACCAGGACTTCCGGCACGCCTACGCGTCCCTGGAGAGTTCTCTCCCCGCCTGCGCGGACACGGCCGTGATGCGTCCGGGTGACGCCGTGATCATCGACAACGACGTGGCCGTTCACAGCCGCCGCCCCTTCCGCGCGCGCTACGACGGGACCGACCGCTGGCTCAAACGCGTGCTGATCCGGAGCGGAGAGCGGACACGTCCGCGGGGAGAGGCCGCCGAGCACGGTTTCGGCCAGACCCCCTTGCTCACCGGCCCGGAGACGGCGGTGCGCGAATGAACCTCGACGAACTGCTCGACCGTCCCTTGGACGACTACCTCGATCTACCCCTGTCGGAGCAGTACCCCGGGCTCCGGCCAGGGGTCGCCCGGTTCGACGCTCCAGGCGGCACTCTCGTGCACGCCGCGGTCAGGGACGCCATCGCCGCCTACATGGGGTCGTGGCGGGTTGCCAACGACCACGGAGGGTTCCCCGCCAGCGACGTCTCCGACGGGATCGCCGCATGGGTGAGGGAAGAGCTACGGGCCCTGGTGGGCGGCGAGGGGGGCCATGTCGTCCTCGGACCGAATATGACCACGCTGACCTGTGCCTTCACCAGGTCCGTCGGAGCCCACCTACGGTCCGGTGACGAGATCGTCTGTACGGAGCTCGATCATGAGGCCAACGTCCGTCCCTGGCACGCGGCCGTGGTGGCGAGCGGCGCGCGTGTGGTCACAGTCCCGGTACGGGAGGACGGTTCTCTTCCGGCCGAGGACGTCACCGCGCGGATCACCCCTCGCACGAAGTGGGTCGCGATCAGTGCCGCCTCCAACGTCCTGGGGACCGCGCCCGACCTGCACATCGTCTCCCGCGCAGCCCGCGCCGTCGGCGCGAAGGTCTTCGTGGACGGTGTGCAGGCGATCGCCCACAGGAGGGTGGACGTCCGGTCGTGGAACGTCGATGCCTTGGTCACCTCGGCCTACAAATGGTACGGGCCGCACTGTGGCGCCCTGTGGATCGACGAGGAGGTCGCCTCGGAACTCTCGCTGGCCGAACAGCCCGAGTCGGCGGGGACCGAACTCCCCGGGCGGTTGGAGCTCGGCACGAGTGATTTCGAGTCGATGCTCGGAACCGGTGTCGCGGCGCGGATCCTTCTCCGCCGCGATGGTTCTGCCGTGGCGGCGCGTGAGTGGTGGTTGTCGGAACTGTTGATCGACGGCCTCCAGCGGGCCGGCGCGCACGTCCTGGGTCCGGACCCGAAGGACAGGGTCGCGCCCGTGGTGGCGTTCCGGTGGCCCGGAGTCCCGGCCGCGAAGGCGAGCCGAATGTTGGCCGAGGCGGGTTCGTGGGTCTGGCACGGGACGTTCTACGCCCCCACGCTTTTGTCCTCCCTCGCCGTCGGCGAGGAGATTGAGGCGATTCGCTGCGGCATCGCCGAGTACACGACCGAGGAGGACGTGCGGTCCTTTCTGAAGGCCTTGCGTTCACTGCCGACCAGCGTGTCCCAGCGCTGACTGACCGGGAAAGGGGTGCGACACAGATGGATCTCAACGGTCGGGTGGCCGTGGTGACCGGAGGGTCCTCCGGTATCGGACGCGCCGTCTGCCTACGCCTCGCCCAGGCGGGTGCCACCGTCGCCGTGTGTTTTCGGAGCGGGAAGGACGAGGCGCGAAGGACCGCGGATGACATCGCGGACGCCGGCGACCCCACGGCCACCGTCCATGCGTTCGACGTGACCGACTACTCGGAGGTCACCACTGCCATGGGAGAGATCGTCAAGGCGCACGGACGTGTCGACATCCTCGTCAACAACGCGGGTGTCGGCGACGCGAGTGCGGTGGTGCCGATGAATCCTCCCGAGGAGTGGACCGACTCGGTGCGGACCAACCTCTTCGGAACGTTCCACTGTGTGAAGGCGGTCTCCCTCCACATGCTGGTCGCGCGTAGCGGTGCGATCGTCAACGTCGCCTCGGTCGCGGGCCTGGTCGGTATCCCGGGGTTGAGTGGATACGGAGCGAGCAAGGCAGGCCTCATCGGCATGACCCGGTCCTTGAGCAGGGAGTTCGCGCCTCACGGAGTACGGGTCAACGCGGTCGCACCGGGATACACCGCCGACACCGGGATGGTCGCCCGCATCGGCGAGGAGAAGCTGGCGGAACTCACCTCACGGGTGGCACTGGGGCGTCTCGCAGAGCCTCACGAGGTGGCCGACGCGGCGGTCTTCCTCTCGTCGGACGAGTCCACGTACATCACCGGCCAAACCCTGGTCGTCGACGGAGGCCTGACCGCCTGAAAGTAGGACATGAGGATGACGAAGAGTGCTGTACTGTTCAATCCCCAGGTCGTCGTTGAAGCGGGTGACCATCGTGACCTGTACGAATCCTTCACGGAGGTTCGGCGGGCGTTCGGCGAAGCCTCCGACGTACTCGGGTTCGATCTGGCTGATGCCTTCTTCAGTGCGGACGTGGACCGGATCAACCGTGGTGAGATCGTTCGCCCCGCCTCGCTGGCGATCGCCTCCGCGATCTTCCGGATGGTCGTCGACCGGTTCGGGGAGCCCGACTACATTGCCGGGCTGAGCCTGGGTGAGATTGTGGCGGGTCACCTCAGCGGGGCCATGGGCTTCGCGGACGCGGTGCGCATCGCGCACCTGATGCCGCGTATCGAGGACGAGGTCTGTGGCGGCCTGGGCTTGGGGGTCGCGTTTTACTACGGCGTCGACGTGCGCGGGTTGGAACGGGACATGGCCGATCTCGTCGACGAGGGGGCGGTCCTCAGCCCTTGCGCCCACACCGCCGACGACCAGATGATCGTCACTGGGCGGAACAGCGATCTGAACGCGCTCAACCGCAGGGCCATGCTTGCCGGTGGCATCGGCGTGATCATCCCGCACGGCCCGCCCGCCCACAGTCCGCTGCCCGTGCTCGCACAGATCCAGCGGCGGTTTCGCGACGAACACCGTTACCTGGAACCCGTACGGTCCCCACGAATCCCGATGGTGGCCAACACGACCGCGGAGCTGCTGACCACCGCCGACCACGTGATGGACGAGTACGTGTCGCAGTACACCCGCACCGTTCACTGGACCCGGGGGCTGAGACGCATGTGGGATTTGGGGGTGCGTCGAGTCCGCATCATCGGTCCCGGCCACTTCGTTATGAAGTCCCTGCGCTCCA
>DXDP01000085.1 GCA_019115445.1 Candidatus Nocardiopsis merdipullorum | reverse complement strand
CGTGTTCTGCCGCGGTGGGCGACAACTGAACCGAGCACCCGTAGCTCAGTGGATAGAGCACCGGACTTCTAATCCGACGGCCGCAGGTTCGAATCCTGCCGGGTGCGCCATAAAACCCCAGGTCAGAGGGGGTAAGCGAGGACCTCGAACGAGGTCCTCGTGGCGTTTTTGGGCATTGCGTGCTCCATACGTGCTCTTCAGTCCAACCTCAGTCGAAACAACCCCATCGGACTGAGAAACCCCACCTCAAAAGCCCACTCGCCCCAGGAACGACAGCGGGGCGAACCCCGCCCCACACGGCCGCGTCCGCCCCGAATACCCCGCCCCCTACCCCAGGGGGCCAACCCGAGTCCCAGCCGCCCGCACCCTCCCGACACGGGCGCCGCCCCGCGCACCAACGTTGCGGTCGCTTACGCTGCCGCGTTTGTCACGTCCGGCAACTCCGACTCGCAGACGTCCTCAGTGGGACGTGGTCGTGCACCGCCCCTCATCCGACACCACCGCCATGCCCGACCCCGCAGCCTGAGCGAGCCAGACGATGCAATAGCGCAGCACGGCAGATATCGGCCCTATGTCAGACGCTGCGATCGGTCCGCGGCGGAGTATCCGGCTGTGCGTACACCCCGGCCGGGCCGATCAGCAGGTGCCGGTGGCCCTTCGGAGCGGTCTCAACAGCTTCTTCGATATGGACGATGAACAGCAGCAGTCCACCGATCTCCGGGGTGGTGTCCGGGAACAGTTCGCTGATGCCCTCCATGGACCGTAGATGGTCGCCCAGCCTCGGCGCGTTTACATGCAGCATGTACGGCGGGTCCAGGTCACGGCCTTGCCACCTGCGAACCAGGACACCCGTCCGGTCGGGGACCTCCTCGGCCAGGCCGTCATCCATGTTGAGTCGGCGCACGAGTTCGGCAAACAGGAATGTGTCGTCCATGAGTACCTCCAGCACCTACCCGCGCCGGGGGTAGGCAGTGATGATGTTGCGTGACTCGTTGGCAACGGAGACTATAGGCCGATAAGTACTGACAACGTTTCCGTCACTGTCTCGGATCTGCACTGGCGCAGTGAACGCATAGGTGTCGTTTCCAGATTTATAGGCAGCAGATTCAGGTGCGATCAGAATCTGTTCGATTGCAAAGTCAGCGAACGACCGCCAGTTGTCGCCCATCCGAACGGCGATGTTGTCCCAATCATCCATGTGCCTGTCCTTAATGTGTCGGTAGCCCCAACCTGGCGATCCACACTTGAGGTAAGCGCTATTCCCAGAAGGACCACCTTTTTTAGTGAATGTACGGACAAGCTTGCTGTTGTTATCCTGCACCCCACAGGCCGCCCAGGTCTGGGAACGCTCCTGCGAAGCCCGGTACTCGACTCCGTTGATCTCTGCGTAGTAGCCCTCAGCCGCGACCGCTGGTAGGACATGTGCGGCATGGGCCTGTGGCATTGGAGAAAGGAGGGCGAGTGCCATCAGGACAGCAAACAAACCAGGGATCTTCTTGATCATTTCGGGCGAACTCCTCGCATCCCGCATCCGATTAACGAATGCGCACCGAGTTCATTCCAAGATCCGACGACGAGAAACCCAGTTTCGTGAGGTGCACAATCTTTCGCATATGACATTATTTCTCTTTCATGTGAGTTCTGCTCATCCCAGGGAGACATGACAAGACCACCCGAGAGGCGACCTCGCCACCGGCTTCAGTGGAAGACAGAGTGGGACCGGCCGCAGAGCCCGGCTCGATCCAGGGGACCTTTGATCCGATGGTCCACACCCCCTCGACGCGAGGGAATCCCAGGCCAGGTGGGGTGCACCTTCAGCATCGTCTGTGTTTGAAGGCCCTGTGGTGCTCCTGGTGTGCTCCCCTGAACCGGCTACCGCACCGGAGCCAGGTCGCTCATCTCAGACGGATCCGCCGCACGGAGTGTGTCAAGTCGAATCGGACAGGGGCAGGTGATCATCAGGCCGCTTCACGCAGGTCAGCGCTGTGCTGTGCGGTAGGCACGGTGTCTGGCTCGTTGATCCAGGCGGCCTCGGGAAGAGCAGGCAGCACAGGTTGACGGGTGAACCGCTGTGGGTTGGCCGCGCGGAAGGCCTCAATAGTTTGCGCTCGTTTGTCCTGGCCCGCCGGGTGAAGACCCAGGACCCGAACTGGACACCGTGGTCGGAGTGGATCACCGCCCCCGGGTCCGGTGCGCGGTTGTCGATGGCCATGCCCAGCGCGTTCGTGGTCAACGCCGCTGTGGGCGAGGAGTCGATCGCCCACCCGACCACGCGTCGCGAGCACACGTCCAGCACGACCGCGCAGTACACCTTGCCCTCCCGGGTCGGGTGCTCGGTGTGAGGTCGGCCAGCTGCGCCCTGTCCCGGTTTACCGGGGCGAGTTTCCGCCGGCCGCCTCCCGAACCGGACGTGCCCATTCCTGAGCATCCGGCTCTCCACCTGGTCATGCCGCTACGGTCGCTGCGCTGGTCCAGGGCGTGGGGATCTTCGCTCCTCGATAACGGTATCGGGTCACAGGGACCTTCCACAGGGGAAAGAACTCGATCCC
>DXDP01000084.1 GCA_019115445.1 Candidatus Nocardiopsis merdipullorum | reverse complement strand
GGAGGAGAGTGACACGTGGAAGGTGCTGCCGCTGACATGACCGGCCTGGACCCCGACGCTGCCGTGGGCGGTGTTGGTGACGTCGCCGGACTGGCGGGGGACGTTGTCCTGGTGCATGGTGGGGGGCTCCGTTTCGATGAGTTCGGTGGCAAGCTCCAGGGCGAACGCGGCGGCGTTCGCGGCGGCGATCGGTTGCCATTTCCGGTCCGCCTCGGTGGCCTTGGTGCCGTCGGCCCGGTCGCTGATGCCGCGCACGATCGCCACCGGCGAGCCACTCAGGTGTCCGGCCTGGGCGACGCCGGCGCCTTCCATCTCGATGGCCACCGCGTCGTTGTAGGTCTGACGGATCCATTCGGCCTCGTGTGAGACACGGGAGTTCTGCACGATCTCACCGGCGGCGATGGCACCCAGGTGGGTTTGTGGGCGAGGTTGATCCGGTGGGCAGTGGTGGGCCCACGTGCCGACCCTGGCCAGATGTGCGGCGGTTTGTCCGATTTCGTGCGGGGCCTCCCACGCCCGGGGTCGGGCCTTGAGACCGTCGTCCTCGCTGGTTCCGCCGTGGTAGGCGTACACATGGGTGGCCACGACCACGTCGCCCAACGGGGGTGTGTCCCACAGGGCTCCGGCCACACCCACGAAGAACAAGGCGGTGGGGGCGAACTCCTGAATGGCCCGTTCGGCCAGGACAGCGGACGACTGGTTGCCTTTGCCGGTGAGTCCGAGGACCACTCGCCCACGGCCGCCGGGCAGGGTGCCGATGTCGAACCGGGTTCCTCGTGCGTGCCGATGTGGTTCGGGGGAGCGGAGCCGCTCGTACACGGCTCGGTATTCCAGGTTCAGGGCGGTCAGGACCACCACGAGATCGTTGCTCATCGTGCTTCCTCGTTCCGGTTCGGGGGCAGGGGCCGCAGGATCGGTGGGCGTAGTTCTTGGTGGTGGTCGGCTCGGAAGAGGCGGGCGGGGCGGCCCTTGGTGGTGCGACGGTCGGGGCCGAGGGGGATGAGGAAGTCGGGCACCGATTGGACCTTGCGGTAGAAGTTGCGCGGGTCGAGGTCGAAGCCCCAGACGGCCTCGTAGACCCGTTGGAGTTCGGCGATGGTGAAGGTCGGGGCGCAAAAGGCCGTGGCCAGGGCGGTGCGTTCGATCTTGACGCGGGCGCGTTCCAGCCCGTCCTCGAGGATCTGCCGGTGGTCGAAGGCCAGTGTTCGACGGTCGGAGGTGATGTCTTCGACGGGGACCCAGGAGGCGGCGGAGGCGTCGGTGCCTGCTTCGGGTTCGGGCAGGCCGGGAGCGATGGCCAGGTGGGCCACGGAGACGATGCGTCCTCGTGGGTCACGGCCGGGGCGACCGTAGGCACCCAGTTGTTCCAGATGGAGTTCTGTGGCGTCGAGGTTGGCCTCCTCCCGGAGTTCTCTGCAGGCCGCGTCGAAGACGTCCTCGTTCTCGTTCGCGATGAATCCGCCGGGCAGTGCCAGGGAGCCCTTGTAGGGCTCGATGCCCCGCTCGATGAGCAGGACGTGCAAGGCCGAGACGCGCAGGGTGAGGATCACCAGGTCGACGGTGAGCAGTACGGGGGGTGGTCGCCAGATTTCGTTCGGCATGGGGCCGAGCGTAGCTTCTTGTCAGTTCGACAGGAAGTCTTTTTCGGAAATTGGTGCAGGTGAACACCAGGCTTTATGGAGGGACGAAAGTGGCCTTATGTGACTGGTGATGGGGAAGTGGTCAGCGCAGCCGTGAACGCCACCGGTGCAAGCAGAGCTCCGGCGAAGACCGATGGATCAGACCCGACCATCCGTCACCCCAGCCGGAGCACGCCCGCTTGTCCTCATCCCCTCGGGTCCGGTCCGCTCGGGCCACGGTCACACCGCACCACAGCCCCTCTGCTGAACATGTTGAATCACCCTTCGACACCTCCACCCCCGCGATGGTTCCGAGCGTGGTGCCACAAGAGGAACTCTCCCGGGCGCATGGGCGTCGGCACGCGGCGTCCATGGCCGGGGACGAGCTGGTCGGTCCGGCCGCGGGTGGCGTCCTGTTCGGACTTTCCAAGACCGCGCCGCTGCTGGTGTCCACGGTGTGCCACGCACTGTCCGCGCTCACGCTCTGGCGTTTGCGTATCGGCCCCGGCAGGCCATCGGAACCGGAGGGTGAACGCACCGCGCTGCTCACCGAGATACGGCAGGGGTTGATCCTGCTGGTCCGCAATCGCTGGATCTTCGTCGTCGCACTCTGGGGTGGGCTGGTCAACTTCGCGGGGAGTCTCACCTTCGCCGTGCTCGCCCTGTACCTGGTCGCACCCGGCCCCGTGGGGTTGGACACGTGGGGCTTTGGAGTGCTCATGGCGTCGCTGGGGGTCGGCGCCTCGGTGGCGGGCCGGTTGGCGGCGCGTGTGGGTGAGTTTCGGCTGCTCACGCTCTCGTGCGCGACCATGGCGGTGGACAGCGCCGTCCTCGCCATCACCACCCAGGTCTGGGCGATCGCCGCCGGGCTGGTGGTGGGTTCGGCCGCCGCCGCTGTCTTCGGCGTCATGGCGATCACCGCCCTTCAACGCGCGACCCCCGACAGTCACCTGTCGCGTGTGTCGGCGGGCAGCCAGCTGATCATGATGGCCGGCACCGCTCTGGGGGGTGTCGTCACCGGCGTGCTGGGGGAGGTCACCGAAGACCTGCGCGTCGGATTCGCCACGGCGGCGGTTCTGTTGGTGTCGCTGACTCTGATGCGTATCGCGTTTCCTGCTGCCATCGGACCATCGGGCCCAGACGGTGACAGGGACGGTGCCGACACGGGCCACCGATCATCGGCGTGACCCGCCACAGGAGTGGCCACGACCACGTCGTCCAGCGGAGGTGTCCCACAGGGCTCCGGCCGGACCCACCTGCGCAGGCACCACATCGAAGCCACCATCGACCCAGTATCGGGACCAGCGTGCACACCGTCGGCGTCAGAGGTTGACAGGCGTTCGGTCTCCGGTCTTCGGTCGGGGGCACACCGAGACCGCACCCGTCCAAAACAGCGCCTAGTCGAGAAGATCGGGACGGAAACGAAGGCCTTCACGAGGCATCTGCAGCAGATCGTTCAGGACCCGGCTCAAGACCTCGAGTTCTTCCGGGGAATACCTGGTCAGGAAGTCGTCGAAGACGGTTCCCATCTGTTCGTGCAAGCTCCGATGGGCCGCCTGGATCTCCTTGCCCACGGTTGTCGGTCGTAGATGCACCTCTTTGCGGTTGCCGGGGATGCGATGCCGGGTCACCACTCCGGCGTCGGCGAGCCGCTGGAGGCGTTTGGAGACGGTGCCCTTGGGGACTCCGGTGGCTTGCGCCAAGCTGACGACGTTCATCGGCGCGGCTTCCTCGTCGTCGGTGGAAAGTGCATCGAGCAGGTGCAGCGCCGGCACGCTCATCGTTTCCAGGGCTCGCTGGGCCTCGGGCGAGCACAGCTCGCGCATGTGCGCCCGCTCGTCGACGTCTTCCTCGGCGAACCGTGTCGTCAGTCGTGCGGCGAGGTCGTTGATGTGTGCGATCAGCTCATGTTTGGTTTCCACGAAAACCATCTTGCCAGATCGGGTGTTCCCCACTTATTGTTTCCAGCGAAACCAAATTTGGAGGGCATTGTGAAGGCAGTGATGATCGACGAGCTCGGCCTGCCACCCGTGTGCAGGCAGATACCGGACGTCCAACCGAGCGATGGACACGAAATCGCTCGGGTACGTGCTGCGGCGATCAAGAACATCGAGCGGATGCTCGTGGCCGGTACCCATTACGCCAGTACACAACTTTCCCTGCCTGCACAGGTCGGGATGGACGCCGTCGCCGAACTGATCGACGGACGCCGCGTGTACGCCGGGGCGATCCCTCCTGGCGGAACCATGGCCGAGCACATGCTGGTCGATCCGTCCATGACGGTCCCGGTCCCCGACGACGTCGACGACGCCTCCGCAGCAGCGTTGCCGAACGCCGGCGTGTCCGCCTGGCTCTCCCTGGAGCACACCGGACAACTACGATCCGGTCAGTCCGTACTCGTCCTGGGGGCGACCGGTGTCACCGGTGCACTCGCCGTCCAACTGGCCAAACACAAATTCGCGGCGGGACACGTCGTCGCCGTCGGTCGGAACCGCAACCGTCTCGAAGCACTCACCGAGGCCGGAGCCGACCGCACCATCGGCATCATGGACGACCCAGGCCGGCTCCGCTCCGCGATCGCAAAAGCCCATACGGACCATCCCTTCGACCTCGTGCTCGACCATCTGTGGGGAGAACCCGCCGAACAGGCACTTCGAGCACTCAGCGGGGACGACCTCGCCGCCGCGTATCACCGGACACGGTTCGTGCAGATCGGCGAGATGGCGGGCCACTCGATCACCCTTGCCGCGTCCACGCTGCGCAGCGCCGGAACCGAACTCCTCGGCCAGGGAGGCGGAAGCATATCGCCCGAGGTCTTCGGCCGCGTGACCACCGAGATCATCCCGGAACTGTTCGACATGCTCGCCCGACGGACCCTCACCATCGACACCGCCACCCACCCGATCGAAGACGTGAGGAGTGTGTGGAACCAGACCATGCCCTCCGGCACACGAGCCGTGCTCGTCCCATAGACGCAACCACCGGGAACGACATCGTCGCTTCGGTGGGTCCGGGGAGCCGATCGTTGCTCGAAGCAGTGGGCGCGGCCCAGACGTACGTTCTCCGAGGGAACAGGTGAGTCACGTCGATGCTTCCTGCGGACTATTCCCGCGTGCGCGGGGCTGAGCGCAACAGCCCCACGCGACGATCGATCTCGCTGGGTCCATGTCCTCGCGGGTGCGGGGCCGAGGGTACAGGCTACGACTGGATGGAGAATCTCCACGGTCCATCCCCGCGTCTGCGGGGTCGAAGCTTCCTGACCTGCGCTTTCACCGGCGAGGACGGGCCATGAGCATCACTCCGTCGAAGTCCACCGGCCTCCGGCGGTCACGTCCGGCGGACCGCACCGCCCACCCCTGCTCGTTGCTTGCCCGCTCGGCCATGACTGCCTGACCATCACCGATCCGATCCACCAGGACTTCCCACAAACGGCCCCCCCCGATCCGCTTTCCACCAGGGTTCAGCCATCACTCCCCGTTTCCGTCAAAGGGGCCAGTGTCAGCAGGCCACATCCGTAGCGTTTGGCGGGCCCCAACCCGCTGAGCAGGGTCGTGCGCAGCAGATCGGGGTCGGTGACACGCAGTCGGCCCTCGAAGGTGGCGGTGATGAGGGTGACCGGCGGCCTGTTGCCCCGCCGGTCCGAAGCCTTCTTGTGGAAACGCAGTACCTTGCCGGCCTTCAGCTGTACGTCCGGTGCGGGTTCTCCCTGTGCCGGCATACCCGGCGCACCGGCCTGGGCGGTCGAGGCAAGGGGGATCTCGAACCCTGCCCCGGCTGCACGGCGCAAGAGCCAACCCATCTGGTGGCGTGCGGTGCGGTGACCCATACGGAACCCGCGAAGACGCTTCCGCTCCGGGTCGGAAGCCGCTTTCTCCATGACCTCCTTCTGGTGACGCGTGGGATTTTCAGGCCTGGTGGTGTTCTGCACGGGGTTGGCGGTCAAACGGAAGGCGAACTCACGACCGACCGCGAGTTGTGCCAACAAAGGCTCGTAGTCACGGACCAGAAAGTCTTCACCGTCGGCGCCGGGCCAACCGACACGCTCGACGATGTGTTCCCAACTGGGTTTTTCGTGGGTGAGAACGAGCAGATGGGGGCGGTGGGGATCGTGCGCGTCGAGCCGCCACAGCACCGGTGCGTCCGGGCTGGGATCGGGTACACCACCCAGGACTTGGATCTTCATCCTGTGTGGGTTCTTCAGCAGCGGCTGTGCGCCACTGCGCAGCGGGTTGATGCGGACAAGAGACAGATAGGGCATGTGTCACCACCCAAGGAGAGCGAAGGGGTCGTGGTTGCCGCTTGTGTGCCGGCGGCTGTCGGTTGAGGGAAGCAGTCCCGTGGGTGCGATGATCCAGGTGTGGTGTACCTTCCGCTCGCTGCGGGTGCGTGGACCCAACGAGAAGGACAGGGGTACGTCGTCCTCGGTGAAATGGCCGTGCTCGTCCTCGACCGTGACCGACAGCCGCACGGTCTGCGGATCGCCCGCATTGTCCTTGTGCTCCTGCTGTTTCTGTCGGCCTGCTTGCCAAGGCACAGCGCCAAGGACCGATTCCATGTCTTGTCCCTGTTCGGCCCGGCGGGGCGGGGAAGGAGGAGCGGCTGGGCCGGTGGACACGAACGCCGCCCCAACGACAAGGGGAAGGCGGGGTTGCGTACGGCGTGCTCCAGGCCCTTGACGAGCGGGGACGGGCCGCCCAGGGCGACGACGAACACAGCGTCCTGCAGATAAAAACGTTGCGTCACGTACGTGGGTTTGGCGGGAGAGGTGTTCTTCTGCTCACCCTTGGCGTTGACCTGCGTCGACGGCAAAGGGCCACCCCGGTGGTCACTGACGGTGTGGTAGTCGCGCAGCAGACTCTCTGCCTGTCCTCGCCCTGCTTGTGTCGGTTAGTGAAGTTTATGCCCTGGTGTCCCACTTGACCCTGACACAGAGGGCCAGATCGAGCAGCTGCCATGGGAGGTGGGCCGGTGCCGGCAGACGGTCGGAACACGAAACGATCAATACGAATCGTGGGTGGATG
>DXDP01000083.1 GCA_019115445.1 Candidatus Nocardiopsis merdipullorum | reverse complement strand
TGAGCGGACCTCAGGCTTTCCCATGCCCATTCACCTGTCATTGGTGACCCTGGGGATTTTTTCCATCACCCAGGGAAATTGCTTTCGAAAACCATGCTTGCGGAGGCAAGGTGTGATTCCGACCATGGTGTGGTCACACATGGGTCACGCCTTCTCCCTTTCATGGCGGGGGAAAGGTCTGAGAACAGGAACGGGCGGGACCTTCCCAGGTCCCGCCCTCCACTCCCGAGCCCTTGTCTAGGCGGTGGCGTTCTCGGCGTCGTCCTCGACGATGAGAGGGTAGACGCCGTTTTCGTCATGTACCTCGCGGCCGGTCACCGGAGGGTTGAAGACGCACAGCACACGGAAGTCCGTCTTGGGGCGAACCGTGTGCTTCTCGTGGCCGTTGAGGAGATAAAGGGTGCCCGGGGTGATGGTGAACTCCTCCCCGGTCTCCTCGTTCACCAGCTCGGCCTCACCCTCGATGCAGTGCACGAGTTCGATGTGGTTGGCGTACTGGAACGTCGACTCGGTGCCCGCGTACAAGATGGTCTCGTGGAAGGAGAAACCGACTTTCTCCCGGGCAAGGACGATCCGACGGCTGCGCCAGTTCTTCGTCTTGATGTCGTCATCGGTGTCGCTGATCTCGTCCAAGCTGCGAACGATCACTGGTATCTCCTTCATCCGCTGAACGCGTCCGTTGATGTGTCATGGGACACGACGTGGGGTCGACGGACGGACCCTGTCCCCAGGATCCACCCACCGACCCCACACCGTAAGTAGTCAGTGGCATCTGAACGGGAAAATTCCTGGTCAATGCCACTTCGAGAGCTCCAGGTGGCCTCAGGCGAGCTGGGGCACCTTGACCGCGGCCCGGGCCGCGTCGGCCATGATGTCGAGCCCGGAGGAGAGCTCCTCCTCCGTCGCGGTCAGCGGCGGCAGGAGCTTGGCCACCTCGTCCTCGGGACCGGAGGTCTCCAGAAGCAATCCACGATCGAAGCACTCGGCGGTGAGCTTCTTGGCAACCTCTGTCTGTTCGAAGGCCAGGCCCAGTCCCAGGCCGCGGCCACGCACATGGGCACCCGTCTCGGGGTGCTCTGCCGCGATCTCCTGCAGACGGGCGGCGACCATGTCCCCCTTGGCCTTGGTGGCCTTGGCGAACGCGTCGTCCTGCCAGAACAGGCGCAGACTCTCGGAACCGGTCACCATGGCGGGGTTGAAGCCGCGGAAGGTGCCGTTGTGCTCACCCGGGTCCCACACGTCCAGCTCACGCTTGAACATGGTCAGCGCCATCGGCAGGCCATAGCCGCTGATGGACTTGGACAGGGTGACGATGTCCGGGGTGATCCCGGCTTCCTCGAAGGAGAAGAAGTCACCGGTCCGGCCGCACCCCATCTGGATGTCGTCGACGATCATCAGCATGTCGTACTCGCGGCACAGTTCGGAGAGACCACGCAGCCACTCGGCGCTGGCGGCGTTGATGCCACCCTCGCCCTGGACCGTCTCCACGATCACCGCGGCGGGCTTGTCCAGGCCGGACCCGCTGTCCTCCAGCAGGCTGCGCAGCCACAGGAAGTCCGGGGTCCGACCGTCGAGGTAGTTGTCGAACGGCATGGTCGCGACGTGGTCGAGCGGGACACCCGCACCGCCACGCTTCATCGAGTTGCCCGTGACCGCCAGGGCGCCCAGGGTCATCCCGTGGAAGCCGTTGGTGAAGCTGATGATGGTCTGGCGGCCCGTGTACTTGCGGGCCAGTTTCAGAGCGGCCTCAACGGCGTTGTTGCCCGCCGGTCCGGGGAACTGGATCTTGTAGTCCAGGCCCCTGGGTTTGAGGACGATCTCGTCGAAGGTTTTCAGGAACTCCCGTTTGCTCGTGCTGTAGGCGTCGAGGCTGTGGACAATCCTGTCGTCGGTGATGTAGTCGACGAGCTTGCTCTTCAGCTCGGGGCGGTTGTGCCCATAGTTGAGGGAGCCTGCCCCGGCGAAGAAGTCCAGATAGGGCTTTCCGGTCTCGTCGTAGACATGGCTTCCGACGGCCTTGTCGAAGACGGCCGGCCAGTTCCGGCAGTATCCGCGGACTTCGGATTCGAGGCGTTGGAAGGTCTCCATCGTGTATTCCTTGGTTCCTTTCCCCAAGTTCGTGGGCTCATTGGCTTTGGACGACGGGGCGGGTCAGGATCGATCGATCGGTCACGGAAGGCTCAGTCACGCTTCTTGCCTCGACCGAGCTTCGAAAGGACCGATACGTACCAGGTCCTCGGGCTCGTATGGCACATCACCCTTCGGAAAGTGCTCCTCACCGAAGAGGGGGCTCCACACGGCTTCGGTACCGCGGTCCCGGGCGAACGACTCGAACAGGGCACGGGAGGCCGTGTTGTCCGGGGTGACGGTCGCTTCGAGATGTCGCAGTCCTCGCTCGGCGATCGCGTCACCGATGAAGTCGAGCATCCGGCGGGCCAGCCGTTGTCCGCGGTGGGCGGGGTCCACGGCGACCTGCCAGAGGAAATACGTGTCCGGGCTCTCGGAACGCACGTAGCCGGTGACATAGGCAGCCAACCGACCCGTGTCGTCGTGAGCCACGACGCTGGTCGTGGCAAAGTCCCGGCACCAGAGCGTGTAGGCGTACGGGGAGTTCACGTCCATCCCCGTCTCACCCGCCAGCCGCCACATGTGCGGCCCGTCCTCCAGGGACGGGTGCGACAGGCGCACGCCTCCACGCCCCGCGGTCCCTTCGGTGCGAGAGCTTTCTGCTCCACCGTTTTTTCGGTCGCGTGCTTGGAGGTCACTTCGTATATGCGGCACGTCGAACGAACTTAGCGAACGAATATCAGGGAGGGCGCAACGAGGCTTCACGCAGATGTTTGGAGGCTTCGTGAGTGGGTAGGACTCGTCTATTTAGCAGATTGCAACAGCTGCCCAACGGGACCCCAAGCCCGGCCAAGAAACGATCAACGGCCCGGCTCAGCCCTTGCCCAGCAGGGGATTCGCCCCCGGACACCCAGTGCGCCCGACGCCGAGGTCTATACAGCGGGTCAAGGGACGCCTGCAGGCTTCAGGGTCAAACATAGAGCCTTCACGGGCGTTATCAAGCGTGTATTAACTCACATCAATCCGGTGGAAACCTCGCGACATAAAGACACCTTTCGACGACTGCGCAGGTCACACGCAGGTCACGCCCTGCATTCCCGCGTCTTGGGAGGCTACTGTGCACGGGAAATTTCTCTGTCGACACCAAGGTCCCGGGAGCACACTCGCTCCACACCCCTGGACGCCCCTCCTCCCCCACCCCGGGCTCGTGCGACCGAACCGACACGAAAGCCCTTGAAGAAGCACCCCTTTTGCAGCAGACCCCCTGTAGTACGACCTCATGTAGTACTACACTTGGTCGCAAGCCTTGTGGCCCGATCGGCCGCATCGCGACCAAGCACTTCGAGCCCGCCGTGACGGACATGGGCGGGCCACGGACCATGGATCGGAGGCGCCCGTGAACCGCCTGTACCACGAGAGCGAGGATTGGGTCGAGCAGGGTAGCTGCCGTTCCCACGACCCGGAGATCTTCTTTCCCGTCAGCACCACCGGGATCGGCCGGATCGACACAGAACAGGCAGTGGCCATTTGCCGCGGCTGCCCAGTACGCCAGGAATGCCTGCAGTGGGCCCTTCGTGCCGGAGAGGCACACGGCATCTGGGGTGGCACCACACCCGAACAGCGGCGTTACATGCGACATGAGTTGGCTCCGGCGAGCTGAAACGCCCGTGGGCTGCCGACCCCCCTTCCGGTGGCCCTCCGTCAACACTCGGCCCCGTAACTCCAGAAAGGTAGAGATTTCACCTTTTAGGGATCTTGCGGGCTTCATGGGCGTTGCTTAGGTTCGATCACGTGCGACCCGCTCACGGCACACTTCATGCTCTTCGCACGGCGTTTCTCGCCAGTGCGTGCACAGTGCTTGCCTGGGGCGGACACAGCTTGTGGTCCGACGACCCTCTCCACCTCGCCGGCTTCCTCGCCGCGACCACCTTCCTGTATCCACTCCTGTGGTTCTTCACCCGGATCATGCGCGGCTTCGGCGACATCTTCGCGGTGATCGCCCTCTCCCAGATCGTCCTGCACCTGATCTTTCAGGTGTCGACCGGTCCGTCCCACGGAGCCCTCGCCGACGGTGCCGCGCACTCATCACTGAACCACGTACTGGGATTTGCGCCCGGGATGCTCCTGGGCCACCTGTGGGCCGCCCTCCTGGCCTCGGCACTGCTCGCGCACGGCGAATCCGCCCTGTGGTACTTCGCCTCATTGCTCTCCCGCGCCCTGCCACGTCCTCTGCGCACGCCGGTGCTCTCCCTCCGCCGGCTCCCGCCCTGTCCCGTACACCGTTCCCCGAACTTCTCTCAGGCCCCGTCGACGGCTCGTGGGCCACGCGGCCCTCCTCGTCGTCTCCACCCCCCAAGGGCACCGGTGCGCGCACCTGCGTCCCGGAAGTGAATCGAACCCAGAGAGAAGACCATGACAGCTGAACACCGCACCGCCCGCGCCGCAGTCTTCGCGCTGGCATCCCTCACCACTGCCGCCCTCGTCCTCGCCCCCACCCCGGCCTCGGCGCACGACGTCCTTCTCAGTTCCTCCCCCGAGGACGGCCAAACCCTGGAAGAACTTCCCGAAGAGGTCGTGTTGACCTTCAACAACACACCGTTGGAGAGTGACGACGGCAACGCCGTGGTCGTCACCGGACCGGATGGTGAGAGCACATACGAGGAAGGTGAGCTCACCTTCGACGGAACGGACGTACTCGTCGATCTGACCCCCTTGGACGAGGCCGGGGAATACTCGATCGACTACCGGATCGTCTCCTCCGATGGGCACCCGATCCAGGAGAGCATCTCCTTCTCGGTGACGGACGAGGCCGTCGAGGCCGCCGCTCCGGACGAGTCCGAGGAGGCCCCCGAAGAAGAAACGGAAGAGGCCGATGAGCCCGCAGAGGCGGGCGACACCGCAGCCGACGAGACCACCGATGAAGGTGGCGTGTCTCCGGTGGCCATCACGATCATCGCCGTCGTCGCCGTGATCGCCGTCGGGGCGCTCGTGTTCGTGGCTTTGCGCATGCGTAGGACCACCGACACGGGCGGAACCTCCGGCTCCCAGCAGTAACCGACGGGGCCGCACCGACCACCGAGCCGCTCCCAGGGCCGGGAGAAGCAGAAGTGCCCCGGCAGACCCACAGGGTTTGCCGGGGCACCCTCGTGCTCGATGTCGGGCTCAGGAACGGCGAGCGAGAAGGATGCTGATGTTGTCCTTGCCGCCTGCTTCCATCGCGGCCTGCCAGAGCGCGTGCACGGCGGCCTCGTCACTGCCCGCCTCGGCAAGGATGCGCTCCATCTCGTCCGGCAACACCAGGTCGGACAAACCGTCGCTGCACATCAACCAGGTGCTGGGGTCGGGGGCCTCGTCCACGTCCACGTGCGGCTCCATGCCACCACCGGAGCTGCCCCCCAGGGACTGGGTGATGAAGTTGGTCGTCACGGGACGCCCGTCCTCCGACGGTGGCAGGACCGGCGCATCGTCCTCGGACAGCTGGATCAGACGCTGCCCATCCAGACGGTAGGTACGCGAGTCACCGACGTTGAACCAGTAGTTCCGATCGTCCTTGAGCAGGAGTCCCGCGACCGTGGTCCCCATTCCCGAGAACTCGGTGTGTTGCTGGGCGTGGTCCTTGATCTCCTCGTCGATGTTGCTGAGCAACTGGGCGATCTTCGTCGGACCGTCCAGGCGGGGGCCGGTCTCCGCAAGGCGGTGGACGGCGTGTTCGGAAGCGATCTCGCCCGCGGCCTGACCACCGATACCGTCGGCGACCGCAAGGATGACGGGCTCACTGATCGGCAGGACGCAGCGTACCGGTGAGGTCATGTTCGCGCCGGCAACAGTGAGCGCGCCCATGACCACGGCATCCTCGTTGGCGGAGCGGACAGCGCCCCGGTGCGTGAGGGCCGTGACGATGACTTCCCCACCAGCGACACCCATACGCCCTTCCTCCCGTTTCATCGGCCATGGCCGGTTGCCCGGCACCCACGCCGGAGCATTGGTCGAGTCCCGTTCAACGTCTGGATTCTGTAACCGTACCGATCTACCGCAGGCCACGGTCAAAATCCGCGTACATCATGGCGGAAAACACCCGAATATGCAGTTCTTGCGCCGCTTTCGGGCGCAAAAAGTACGTTGTCCCGGCTTGTAAGAGATGTGCTTTGCACACCGGCCGCCGCTCCGACAGTAGCCGGGCAGGATCGGCCTGGGGAGAGAGCCTCGGAAGGTTTGGCGAAACCCCAGATCAGAGGGGATGAGCCAAAGGCACTGTCCGGCACTTGAACGGCTTCGGACCCGGGCGAAGAGAGCAGACACGTTGTAGCACCACGCACCGTCTGGCAGAATGGTCTCTGTTGGGTGTCTAAGACGCAGACACACACGACCCGGCTCCGAGTGCCGGGCCCGTGACTTCCCGGGCCCCGGTGCGCCCTGAAGCCTCGGACGTCTCCCTCGACCGGCTCGTTTGGTGTGGTCCCACGTGCGTCTTGCCCTTCCTCCCGTTCCGTCACCGCTCGCACCCTCGGTGCGCGCGGTTCTTCGTGCTGCTCACAGTATTGCGCACACACTCGTTGTGCACGTGCGAATGCACGGCCGCGCAACCGTACATCGTCCTCCGCCACTGTGAGCACACCCTTTCCTCGCCCCTCCCCGCACATCTGTCCCCACCAGGACCATTCGTCCATCAACCGTCGGGCGGATCCCGCCCCCGCTCCGGAGTCCCCAGGCGGTACCGACAAGGACACCCGACACCGACGTGTCCAAGGAGTCATCCCAGTGAAGATCGCTCTGGTCGCCGAACACGCCAACCCCCTGCCCGCACACCGTGGCGAACCGTCCTGTCCGGTGGGCCTGCACGCCTGTGCCCTGTCCCGACAGCTCGCCAAGCTCGGACACAAGATCACCGTGTATGCCCGGCGAAGCGACCCGGACCAACCCGAAGGACGGACCCGCATGGCACGCGGCGTCTCGGTCACCTACCTCGACGCCGGACCGGCCCGCACCCTTGCCACCGACGAACAGGCCGAGCACACCGGAGCGTTCGGAACCGCCCTTGCCTCAGCACTGGCCGAGGACTCTCCCGACCTCGTGCACGCCGTCGGCTGGACGAGCGGCCTGGCCTCCCTGCACGCCCAGGCCCACAGCGACCGTGACCAGAAAAACATCCCCCTCGTCCAGTCCTTCCATTCCCTCAACGCCTGTGAGCAGCGGTCCGGCCTCGCCCACCACCCAGAACGCGCACGCATGGAGACGATCCTGGCCTCTCGCGCCGACCACGTCATCGTCGGCTCCACAGACCAGCAGGGGGAACTGGCACGCCTGGGCGTTCCTCGCCACCATGTCAGCGTCGTCCCGTTCGGGGTGGACCCCGACCACTTCACCGTCGAAGGTGGAGCATCCACCGAACACTGGCAGGCCCGCCGGGAGGAACGCCCCCGCCTGGTGTCGGTCACCGCGTTGGCCGACAGCGCGGACCGTCTCGTAGAGGCGATCGTCCGCCTGCCCGAGGCCGAACTGCTGTTGATCTCCGCCTCCGAGAACCACTCCGCGCCTCTGGGCGACGAGGCACGCCGCCTGGAACTCCTGGCCAAGGAGGCGGGGGTGAACGACCGTGTCCACATCGTCGGCCCGGTGGACCGTAAGGAACTACCCCGTATGCTGCGTTCGGCCGACCTGTACGTCTCCGCCGACACCTACGACCCCTACGGTGGTGCCGTCCTGGAAGCCATGGCCTGCGGCCTCCCCGTCGTGGCACCGGCCACCGGGGCGATCCCCGAAGCCGTCCTGCACCGCACGAGCGGCATCCTCATGCGCTTCGGCCGCCCCGACGAGGTCGCCCGTTCCGTCCGTGCCGTCCTCAACACACCAACCATGAGCACCGCCTACGGGATCGCAGCAGCCGACCGCGCCCGCTCCCGTTTCCCGTGGAAACGCATCGCGGTGGAGACCGAGATCGCCTACAACAAAGCCCGCCCCGAGGAGTCCCGAAGCCACGGCGGTGAGAACGAGGTGGAGGCCCTACTGATGTCTGCCTCCCACCGCTGAACCCACATGTGCCCCTCCCGCTTCCGTCCGCGCCGCCCGATCGGTGATTTCCCTTCCGCCTCGGGCGGCGCGCAATGGGTACACCCCCGGCGAGGACTCCGTGCAGGAAACCTACGACCGTCGGAGGCACACCCATGACCTTCGAGCACCAAGGACTGCTCTTCGGCCACGACAACCGATTCCACGAGGTGGCTCGGGAACGGTTGCGGTCCGCACGGACCGCCGGCGCCCACACCTTTTTGGTTCTTTCTCCGCACCGTGCATCTGTGCTGATCGACGAGCTCCCTCCCGACGAACGCGCACGGGTTCGGGTCCTTGCCCACGAGGAGCTGTACGACGCGCCCGGACGTACTCTGGCCGCGTTGCACCGCATGGCACTCACCCACTCCTCGAGCCGGGTCACGGTCATCGCCGAGCCCCCACGCACCGCGGGCTCCACCATGGAACTGCGTGAATGGCACCGCTTGGAGTCCGTGCTGGCAACCGCGCTCGCCCCGACACGGATGACCCTTCTGTGTGCCTACGACGAACGGGGCCTCTCACCCGCCGCACGCAAGGCCGTCGTGGCCACTCACCCGACCCTGATCGGCACCTCCGGTTCCCGACCCAACCCCGGGTACCTGGGCACCTCCGCGTTCGGCACCCGACCGGCCGCACCGGATCCCCTCCCGGTACACGGCCCCGTCCACCGGTTGGAGATCGGGCACTCCCTTCCTCTGCTGCGCCGTGACCTCAACATGCTCTGCACCGCTGTGGGGCTGTCGGCACACCACAGGGACAGCCTGACAGTGGCGGTCAACGAACTCTCGGCGAACGTGCTGGAACACGGTGCAGGCAAAGGCAGCGTCAGCCTCTGGCGCACTGATGGTCGCTGGGTGTGCGACGTCTTCGACGAGGGCGGAGAACTCAGCGATCCTCTGACCGGTTACCGACCCGTGAACACCCTGCGCCCACGTGGATACGGTCTGTGGATCGCCCGACAGAGCTGCGACTTCCTGGAGATCTGCGGGGACAGAACGGAAACCCTGATACGTCTGCACTTCCTCGACCCCACCCCCGCTTCCACGAGGACCGACACCGACCAGGTCAGTCGTTGAGGGAGATCACCGCCGAGTCCACGCTCGCGATGATCGGCATGACCTGGTCGATGCCCGCGATCACGAACAGGCGGTTGACCTGCTGCTGGAGTTCGGCCACCACCAGCCCCACACCGATGTCGCGTGCCTGCCGGTAGGCGGAGACCAACACACCTATACAGCGTGAGTCACAAAAACTCACCTCGGCCAGGTCCACCACGACCCCCCGTGGGGGGCCGGAGAACAACACGTCGTCGAGCACGTCGGCCAGCGCCGGTGAGGTGATCGCATCCAGCTCCCCCACAGGAGCGACGATGACGACGTCGTCCTCACGACGCATCGAGATGTCTGACCTCACGCGCTGGTTCTCCTTGTCGAGAGATGGCCCGACCCCTCATCATGACCTGCCCCGGTCACGCTCGGGACTCATCGCCCCCTGTCGGCCGGCCATTCACCGTCCGTTCGGACCGGGACGGGAGCCGGTGTCCCGTTCCGGAGCGGAGGTGTTCTCGGCCACCAGCTCCCGGGCCACATCCACGACCTTCTTGCGGTTGCGTTGCGCAACATCCCGCAGCGCACTGAAAGCCACATCCGCACCACAGCCACGCGCGTGCATGATGATGCCCTTGGCCTGGTCGATGACGGTACGCGCGGACATGGCCCGACGCATGTGCGCGGTCTCCCGAGCCGTGACGGCCTGTTTGCCGACCGTGTGCAGGGCGACCGCCGCGTGCTCGGTCAACAACGCGGCCAGTGGGGCCACCATCTCCACGTCGAAACCGTCCGCCCGACCCGAGTGCATCCCGAAGGTGAGGACACGGTCCCCTTCGGGAAGCGCACTGGGCAGCGTGAGCGACGACCGGTCACCACACTGCACGGCCATACTCGTGTAGCGAGGCCAGCGGTGCTGTTCACGCAGCACATCGCGCACCAACACCTGATGCATCTCCCGCACCGCTTCCACCGTCGGCCCCTGGTCGGTGGTGTACTGGTGCTCGAAAGCAGCGGACAGGTCGGCGTGCGAGGTTCCGTAGTCGGCCACCACGTGCCGTGCCGATCCCCCTGGGCCCTCCACTTCACGCCAAAGGACAACCAGGGCCGCGGAACAACCCGGCACACCCAGGGCCGCCACCCTGCTCGTCTGGTCCAAGGCACGTTCGAGGGTCGTGTTCTCCGACTGCCCCAGCTCCCTGATCTCCCGGGCCAGGCGTTCGAACCACATCCGGCCCTCCTTCCGCATCCCATCACCGTAACCGGGAACACCCACCCCGACTCACATCCATTAGCTTCGAAGGAGGACAACGGTGCTGCGGCACCCCGCTACGGGTGATGTCACCAACCCCAGGACAACGACCGGGAGATCTGAGCGTGTCGGAGAACCTCGCCGCATTGCAGCGCGAGATGACTGCGCTGAATGCTCGTGTGACTGCCCTGCGCAGCACGCACGCCATGTACCCCGACGACGCCGAAGGTATCGCCGAGGCCGCGTTGGCCGAACTCGAGTACGCCGAGCGCCTCCTGGCACAGGCGGGTCATGACCTCGCCCACGCCCACTCGACCCGCTCCGGACCTCGTCGTAACAACGACGGCGGTGAACGCGCACTGCTGCGGGCCGTGTTCAACGAACTCACCGTTCCCGTGGTCCTCCTGGACCAGGAGGGCTACATCCGTCGGATCAACGGCGCCGGGGCCAACCAGTTGGGCAGCGCACCCGGGTACCTCACCGGAAAACCCCTGGCGCACTTCGTGGACCTGCGTAAACGGGCCACCATGCAGTCCTGGCTGGCGGCCGCCCTGCGTGGCGACGGCCCCACTTCCCTGGAGTCCCGACTGGCCCAACGGGGCTGGGCCGAGGACGTCCACCTGACCTTCACCCGCCTGGACCTGCCCACAGAGGCCCACCCGCTCGTCCTGGTGGCGATGTCTCCACCCATGAACGGAAGCGACGAGGAAGGACCGGCCCCGCTCGAATCGGAGGTGGAGGACCAGGTGGTGGTACTCGCCGCCCGCCGCCTGGACGTGCTCACCCGCATGACCCGGCTGCTGCTGAGAGGTACCGGTCCCAACACCTCGCTCGTCCTCACCGACGCCGCGGAACTGTTGGCCGACTCCTACGCGGACTGGGTGATCATCGACGTGTGCGACCTGCCCGACCCCGAGGCGGTACGCCGTGACGTGGTCGCGGGCCCCGATCATGCCCCCGAGGAACTACGGGAGTTGCTCAGCACGGCCTCGTCCTCGGACACCGACGTCCCCGGTGAGGTCCTCAGCCGCGGACAGTCTCTGCTCTTTCCCCTCATCGAGGACGAAGGGGTGCTCGGCCACGACCCCTCGGGGGCTCCACTCCTCGGCCTGCTCGGTGCGGGGTCCTTGTTGAGTGTCCCGCTACGTGGCAGCCGGGGCGTACGGGGCGCACTCACCCTGATCCGCCGCAGCAACCGGGGGAGTTTCCGCCTTGCCGATCTGGGCCTGATCGAAGAGATCGGGGAACACATCGGGCTGGCGCTACCACCACGCCCGCATTGACGGTTCCCCTCCGGGTCGACCGGCCGGGCGTGCATCGGGCCCGTATGGGCCCGCTTCACTCCTCGGGGCCGTGCAGAGCCTCCACCAGGGAACCCATCCGGGACGTCGCCCCCTCCAGACGGCGCAGCCCCTCCATGAGGGGCTGGTCCACTTCTTGGTAGTTGCCCATGATGTGTTCACGCAGAGTGGCCAGGTCCGATTCGATCTGGCGGTGGCGTCGAGCGAACTGTTCGGCCAGGACCTTGCCGGGCTCACCGGTCTCCTGGGCCAGATCCCTTTGCAGGGCACGCGCCTGGTCCCGCATCTGTGCCTTGAGTTGATGCAGTTCCACGAACACCTCGACCTTGGAGCGAAGTGTCCACGGGTCGAAGGGTTTGATGAGGAAGTCGACCGCGCGTGAGGAGTAGCCGCGGAAAACCTGGTGCCGGTCGATCTCCTGAGCGGTCAGGAAGATGATCGGCACGTCCTTGGTCTTCTCCCGCTGCTTGATGTGCGCGGCCGTTTCGAAACCGTCCATGCCCGGCATGATGACGTCGAGCAATATCACCGCGAAGTCGGTGCCCAGAAGATGTTTGAGTGCCTCCTCACCGGAGTTCGCCCGAACCAGGTTCTGGTCGAGGGAGGTGAGTGCCGCCTCCAGCGCTATCAGATTCTCGTCACGGTCGTCGACGAGAAGGATATTGGCCTTCTGGGTCACTGCCGCTACTCCAGGTCCTCGTTGGGGTCACCCACGTCGTCGTCGACGTTGCCGGTGGTATCGATGGTGTCGTTCTCCGCGGGGGTGTGGTCACCGGCAGAGCCACCGGTGTCTTCCGTGGCGCCATTGTGCCTGCTTTCGGCCGTGTCCGCCGCATCGGTCTCTGACCGGATCTCCGCGTCGTCGGCGGCCGCCCCCGCACGTGTCTCCTCGGGACCGGCGGTGAGCCAGCGACGCATGACGTCCAGCAGATGGTCGAGGTCGACCGGCTTGGTCACGTAGTCGGTGGCACCGGCCGCCAGGCTGCGTTCCCGATCACCCTGCATGGCCTTGGCCGTCAGGGAGATGATCGGAAGGTCGGCGAACTGCGGCATGGCGCGGATCTCCCGCGTGGTGGCGTTGCCGTCGAGTTCGGGCATCATCACGTCCATGAGGACCAGAGAGATGTCCTCGTTGGCCTCCAAGCGGGCGATGCCCTCACGTCCGTTGTCGGCGTAGAGCACTTCCAGTCCTTGGGCCTCCAGGGCGCTGGTCAACGCAAAGACGTTACGCACGTCGTCGTCGACGATGAGGACCCTTTGCCCGCTCAGGACGGCCCGACGCTCGGGATCGGTACGTGCCTCGGGTTCGCGGAGCTCGTGCGAGGTCTCCCCGTCGTCCTGGTCCGAGCCGTCGGCCGTTTCCGGGGTCTTGAGCACCGGCACGGTGGGCAACGGTTCCTCTTCGCTGCCGACACCGGTGAGTGCCTTGATGGCGTCGTCGAAGTCCTCGTCGGGGATCACGAAGTCGTCGTTGTCGGCGCCGACCTCGGTGCCCGCTTCGATGTCGACGGTCGGGGTGGGTTCCAGCATCGACACAGGACCCACGTTCGGGCCCGTGTCGGTGCGTTCCACCGCTTCGTCGGGCAGACGGACCGGCAGCAGGAGCGTGAACGTCGATCCCTGGTTGGAAACACTCTGCACCCGAATCTCACCCCCGAGGAGTCGGGCGAAGTTCCGGCTGATGGAAAGTCCCAGTCCGGTGCCGCCGAAGCGACGGGAGGTACCCCCATCACCCTGGTGGAAGGCCTCGAAGATCACCTGGAGCTTGTCCTCGGCGATCCCGATACCGGTGTCGGCGACTGTGAAGGCGATGACCTCCTCGTTCTCCACGAACATGTCGAGGTCGGCATCCTCCAACGCCCACGCGGGCTCTATGAGCAGGCGCACCTCCCCCTGCGGCGTGAACTTCACGGCGTTGGACAACAGGTTGCGCAGAATCTGCTGCAGACGCTGTTCGTCGGTCCACAGGGTGCCGGGGATGTCGGGCGACACGTCCACGGTGAAGGCCAACCCCTGTTCACCGGTGACCGGTCTGAACGTCGCCTCCACGTAGTCGACGAGCTGTGTGATGGAGACCTCCGAGGGCTGTACCTCGGCCCGCCCCGCCTCGACCTTGGACAGGTCGAGGATCTCGTCGATGAGCAACAGCAGGTCGCTTCCTGCCTTGTGGATGGTTTGCGCGAACTCCACCTGCTTGGCCGAAAGGTTCTGCTCGGCGTTGTCGGCCAGCAGACGCGCCAGGATCAACAGGCTGTTGAGCGGAGTACGCAACTCGTGCGACATGTTCGCCAGGAACTCCGACTTGTACTTGGAGGAGACCTGAAGCTGATGGGCCCGCTCCTCCAAGGCGTTCCTGGAACGCTGGATCTGTTGGTTCTGCAGTTCGATGGCACGGTTCTGGTTGGCCAGCTGGGTGGCCTTCTGACGCAACTCGGCGTTCTTGCCGCGCAACTCCTCCTGCTGGCGCTGCAACTCGTCCGAGCGTTCCCGCAACTGGCTGGTGAGCTTTTGCGACTGCTCCAACAGGTGTTCGGTGCGATTGTTGGCCAGGATCGTGTTGATCGTGGTGCCCAGCAGGGCCGCGAGCTGGCGCAGGAAGTTCTTGTGGACCTCGTTGAACCCGTCGTAGGTGGCGAACTCCAACACGCCCAGTGAACGTTCCTCGGAGACGATCGGAAGGACGTACAGGTGACGCGGTGGCGCCTCACCCAACGCCGAACGGACCGTCACGTACCCGTCCGGAACGTTGTGGACGATCTGCTCCACCTGCTGGGCGAGAGCCTCACCAGCCAGCCCCTGGCCCTTCCTGAGGATGCGCCGGTCCTCCGGGGGCTCGTAAGCGAAGCCCGCATAGAACCGGAAAACCTCCTGTTCGTCCATGTTCGCCGGCAGGTAGCAAGCTCCGTGCTGGGCCCCCATCAGCGGTGTCACCTCGGTCATGATGAGGCGGGCCAACTCGTTGAGGTCCCGGTGCCCCTGCAAGTGTCCGGAGATGCGGTTGAGGTTGGACTTGAGCCAATCGGCGTCCCGCTGGGTCTCGGTGGTCTCGCGCAGGTTGGACACCATCAGGTTGATGTTGTCCTTGAGCTCTTCCATCTCGCCGCGG
>DXDP01000082.1 GCA_019115445.1 Candidatus Nocardiopsis merdipullorum | reverse complement strand
GTGGTCGGTGGAGCCGTCCTGTGCGGTGTCGGCCTTTGCAAGGGCGGCCACGGTGGTGGTGAGTTGCTCTGTGACGGTCGCGGGAAGGACGGTGTCACCGAAGACCAGGCGTACCGGCCCGTTGGGGACGGGGTCGTGGTGGCGCACGGTGGTGGTCTTGGTCCCGGCGCGTACCGCTTCCAGGTATCGGGGAGCAAAGTGCAGCCTCGGCGGCAGGCCGAGTTCGGTTCTGTCGAAGCAGTGGGGGAGCAGGTCGCGCACGGGTACGGCTTCCAGGCCGCCGGGTGTGTGCACGATGACGCGGATGTCGGGAAAATAGTCGAAGAGTACCTGGCGGCAGCGTCCGCAGGGTGGGACGACGCCGCCTGCCACACCGGCGTCCGGGTCGGCGTCCAGTGCGGCCACGATCGTGGTCAAAGGTAGGGCCTTGGAGACGGTCGCGGCCTGTCCGATCACCACCAGTTCGGCGCAGGGTCCGCCGGTGAAGTGGTGGACGTTGAGTCCGGTGTGGATCTGGTCGGCGGAGTCCAGGGCCGCTGCGGCGACGGTGTGGTTGTCCCCGTGGCGTCGGCGGGCTATGAGGTCGAGTGCACTCTGTGTGAGCGCGTACTGGGTTTTGGTCAGCATGGGTTGACCGTAGGAAGGTCCAGAGCGTCCTCACAAGGCTTTTTTGGGGTGGAAGCCATCCCGGCTCTGGTGTGTGTAGGGTGTTTGTCGTAGGCTGGAAAGCGCTTTCATGAGGAAAGGTGGTAACAATCCATGGGTGACCACGTGCTGGGTGTCGCCATGAACGGCGTCACCGGACGTATGGGCTACCGGCAGCACCTGACCCGGTCGGTCCTGGCCATCCGCAAGGACGGCGGGATCCCTCTACCCGACGGATCCCGAATCATCCCCGAGCCGGTACTGGTCGGTCGCAACGAGCGCAAGCTCCGTGAGATCGCCGAACGTCACGAGGTGGAGCGCTGGACCACGGACCTGGACTCGGTGCTCTCCGACGACAACGTGCAGATCTACTTCGATGCCCAGATCACACACGCACGCGAGGCAGCCGTACGCTCGGCCATCGCTGCGGGCAAGCACATCTACGTCGAAAAACCCACCGCGGAAACCTTGGACGCCGCCCTGGAACTGGCCAAACTCGCCCATGACGCCGGGGTACGCAACGGTGTGGTCCAGGACAAACTTTTCCTGCCGGGGTTGCTGAAGCTGAGAAGACTGCTGGAGAGCGGTTTCTTCGGCCGGGTGTTGTCGATCCGCGGTGAATTCGGCTACTGGGTCTTCGAAGGGGATTGGCAAAGCGCACAGCGCCCCAGCTGGAACTACCGCGCCGAGGACGGTGGCGGCATGGTCCTGGACATGTTCCCGCACTGGCACTACGTGCTGGAGCACTTGTTCGGCCCGGTGCGTACCGTCACCGCAAAGACCGCCACCCACATCCCGCGCCGTTGGGACGAGGCGGACCAGCCCTACAAGGCCACCGCCGACGACGCCGCCTACGGCATCTTCGAACTCGACAACGGCCTCATCGCGCAGATCAACTCCTCCTGGAACGTGCGTGTGAACCGTGACGAACTCGTGGAGTTCCAGGTCGACGGCACCGAGGGAAGCGCCGTGGCGGGGCTGCGCAACTGCCGTGTCCAGCACCGCACCACCACCCCGAAGGCCGTGTGGAACCCCGACCTCGCCGACAACGCCGGGTACCGCAACCAGTGGCAGACCGTGCCCGACAACACCGAGTTCCCCAACGGCTTCCGCGCCCAATGGGAAGCCTTCCTCAAGCACGTGGTGTCGGGCACACCCTTTCCTCACGACCTGCTCTCGGGGGCCCGAGGGCTGCACATGGCCGAGGCCGGACTCCACTCGGCACGCACCGGACACACCGTGGAACTGGACGAGGTCACCCTCACATGAACACACTGCGCCTTCCCACCTCTGAGGGCGGTACCGAGCTCTACACCCTGCACGGCACACCCGTGGACGCCTCCCCGCTCGCGCCCTCCCATTCACGTACTGCGTTTGCCGCCGTGCACGTGGTTGCCGACCCCACCGCACCCAATGGTCCCGACCAGCCTGCACGTTTGGACTGGGAGGCCACCTTGGCCTTTCGCCACCATCTGTGGGACCTGGGTCTGGGGGTGGCCGATGCCATGGACACCGCCCAGCGCGGTATGGGTCTGGACTGGCCCGCCACCGCCGAACTCATCCAGCGCTCGGGGGCTGAGGCGGTCGCACGTGGTGCGGCACTTGCCTGCGGGGTGAACACCGACCAGTTGACTTCCACGCACGCTGATCTGGAAAGCGTTATCTCCGCGTACGAGGAACAGCTCGACGTGGTCCAAAACGCCGGAGCCACACCGGTGATCATGGCCTCCCGTGTGCTGGCCGCCGGTGCGCAGGGCCCCCAGGACTACACCAAGGTCTACGGGCACCTGCTGCGTCGGGCCGACCGTCCGGTGATCCTGCACTGGCTCGGTACCGCCTTCGACCCGGCACTGGCCGGGTACTGGGGTTACACCGACCCTGCCCAGGCCGTCGAACCGGTTGCCGAACTCATCACCGAGCACGCCGAGAAGGTCGAGGGCATCAAGGTCTCCCTGTTGGATTCCTCCTTGGAGGTACGGCTGCGCCGCCTGCTTCCCGAAGGGGTGCGCCTGTACACAGGGGACGACTTCCACTACCCGGAGCTGATCCTGGGCGATGAGCAGGGTCACTCCGATGCCCTGCTCGGGATCTTCGCCGCCATCGGTCCGGCCGCGGCCCAGGCCCTGGCCGCCTTGGACCGGGGCGAGACCGACCGGTACAACGCGCTCATGGACCCGACCGTGCCGCTGGCCCGGCACCTGTTCGGCGCGCCGACCTTCTACTACAAGACCGGTGTTGCCTTCCTGTCCTGGCTCAACGGTCACCAGAACGGCTTTCACATGGTCGGGGGGTTGCACAGCGCCCGCGATCTGCCCCATCTGGCGCAGATCGTGCGTTTGGCCGACAGAGCCGGGGTGTTGTCCGACCCCGATCTGGCCACCGCGCGTATGCGTGCTCTTTTGGAGGTTTCGGGGGTGCAGCAGTGAGCACCGGTGCAGTTCGCAACCACGATGTCGCGGTGGATCTGCCCTTGGGTCGCCCCGCACGGGTGCAGACCCCGCAGCCGGGGGATCCTCGATTGGGGCGGTTGTCACTGAACCAGGCCACCGTCAAGTACTGGAGCCTGTCCCAGGCCGTGCAGGGATGTTTGAGGGCCGGAGTGCCCTCCATCGGTCTGTGGCGCGAACCGGTTGCCGAGGTCGGGCTCGACCGGGCCGCGCATCTGATACGTGAGTCGGGTTTGCGGGTCTCCACCTACTGTCGGGGCGGGTTTTTGACCGGGCCGGACCGGCGGGCGGCCCTGGAGGACAACCGGCGTGCCGTCGACGAGGCCGCCGAGCTGGGTGCCCCGGTCCTGGTGATGGTCGTGGGCGGTATGCCCGAGGGTGACCGTGACCTGGTGGCGATCCGTGAGCGCATGGCCCAGTCCCTGGCCGAGCTGGTGCCCTATGCGGCCGAACGTGGTGTGCAGTTGGGGCTGGAGCCGCTGCACCCGATCTTCTGTGCCGACCGGGCCGTGCTGTCGACGCTCGGCCAGGCCCTGGACGTGGCCGAGTGTTTTCCTGCCGAGCAGGTCGGTGTGGTCGTGGACGCTTACCACGTGTGGTGGGACCCGCAGGTGTGGGAACAGATTGCTCGCGCCGGTGCCGGCGGGCGGATCTCTTCCTTCCAGGTCTGTGACTGGGTGTTGCCGCTGCCTTCCGATCCCCTTCTGGGCCGGGGCATGGTCGGTGACGGCCACGCCGACGTGGGCGCGTTGCGCCGGGCCGTGGACGCAGCCGGCTACGAGGGCGACATCGAGGTGGAGATCTTCAACGAACAGGTCTGGCAGGCCGATGGTGATGAGGTCATCGCCACCATGGCGCGCCGACATGTGCAGTACGTCATTTGATACAGAAACAGGAGCAGCAGATGCAGTTCGACGGCATCCTTTTCTTTCCCCTGACCCCTTTCGACAGCAAGGGCAATGTCAACGAGTCCGTCCTCACCGAGCACATTGCCTCGGGGGTGGAGCACGGTGCCGGCGGGGTGTTTGCTGCCTGCGGCACCGGTGAGATCCATGCTCTGTCGGCTGCTGAGCATGCGACCGTGGTGCGGCGCGCGGTGGAGGTGTCTGCGGGGCGTACCCCGGTCGTGGCCGGGGCCGGAGGCAGTGTGGGTACGGCTGTTGAGCAGACCGCCCTGGCGCGTGAAGTGGGTGCCGACGGTGTGTTGTTGTTGCCGCCCTATCTGGTGAATGCACCACAAAAGGGGCTGGTGGACTATGTGCGTACCGTCGCCGACGCGGTCGACATTCCCGTGGTGATCTACCAGCGCGGCACGTTGGATCTGGACCCCGACAGTGTCGCCGAGTTGGCGCGGGTCCCGAACGTGGTGGGTTTCAAGGACGGGGTCGGTGATGTGGGACGTATGCACCAGATCGTGCTTGCTGTGCGTCAGGCCCATGGTGAGGACTTCACCTTCTTCAACGGGTTGCCGACCGCTGAGTTGACCGTGGGTGCTTACAGTGCCGTGGGGGTGCCGTTGTACTCCTCGGCGGCCTTTGCGTTCGTGCCCGAGGTGGCCAATACCTTTTACCAGGCTTTCCATGCCGGGGATGCGTTGGCCGGTCGGATCCTTCGGGAGTTCTACGAACCGTTTGTGCGTTTGCGGGACCGCACCCCTGGTTATGCGGTGTCGCTGGTCAAGGCCGGTTCTCGTTTGCGTGGGTTCGAGGTCGGTGGTGTGCGTGCTCCCCTTGCCGATCCCACACCGCAGGAGGAGAACGCGCTTGCCGAGCTGATCGAGACCGGCTTGGCTCTGGTGAAGGAGGGTTGAGCGGTGCGCGTGACCGGTGTGCGTGCTTGCGCCTACCGTTTGCCTTTGCACCGGGCCTGGGACGGTGGTGTGGACCGCAATGACGTGGTTGTGGTGCACGTGGACACCGACGCCGGGCTGACCGGGACGGGGTTTTCCTGGACCCCTTTGATCGGTGCGCGGGCGGTGGAGGCGGTGGTCAACGATGATTTGGCGGCCGTTCTGGTGGGGGGTGAGGCGCATCCGTGCCGGTGGCAGGAGTTGCGGTGGCACCTGCGTGAGGCCGGCACCAGTGGGTTGACGTTGATGGCGTTGGCCGGTGTGGACATCGCGCTGTGGGATCTGCGGGCTCGTGCGCGCGGGGAGAGCTTGGTGGAGCTGGTGGGTCGGCGCCGTGCGCAGGCTCCGACCTACGGCAGTGGTGTCAATCTCGACTACTCCTTACCCGATCTTGTGGAGCAGGTGCGTGGTTGGGTGGCGGCCGGACACCGGGCGGCCAAGATCAAGGTGGGTTCGGTGGCTCTTGCTCGCGATGTGGAGCGGGTCAGGGCGGTGCGTGAGGTGTTGGGCCCGGAGCGGTTGCTGATGGTTGATGCCAATCAGCGCTGGGATGTGCCCGGGGCTGCGCGGGCGTTGGCGGGGTTGGCGCCCTTTGGGTTGCATTTTGTGGAGGAGCCGTTGCCCGCCGAGGACCTGGTTGCGCACGCTCGTCTGCGGGAACGTACCGATGTTCCCTTCGCGGTGGGGGAGAACCTGCGTACGGTCGAGGAGTTCGAGCGTGCTGTTGATCTGGGTGTGTGCGACATTGCTCAGCCCAATGTGGTGCGGGTGGGTGGTATCACCCCGTTTTTGGGGATTTGTGAGGTGATGGCGCGTCGTGGTGTACCGGTGGCCCCGCATCTGTTGCCTGAGCTGTCGGGACAACTGGCGCTGTGTCTGCCTCGGTCGGGCATGGTCGAGGACATCGATCGGGCCTCGTTGGCCGCACTGGGTGCGTTGGCCCGCCCCAGTGGGGTCACCTTCGAAGGTGATGTCGTACGTGCCGATACCGGGCCCGGACACGGGTTGGTGTTTGCCGACACGCTCACTCCGGTCGCGGACGTAGCCCCCTAGCACCCTTGTCCACGACCGTGGGGCCGAAGCGTTCAACCACCGCTTCGGCCCCTGCAAGAGGTTGGGCGGGGTGGGTGGCGGCTCTCATGGTCGGTCCGAGTGTTTGTGCCGCTTGGGGTCAGCGCGTGGGTGGGGCCGTGCTTTCCCGTTCGACGACCTCGCCCTTGACGGTGACCACACGCGGAGAGCCGGTGGGCTCGCCGTCGAGTGCCAGTGTGGCTGCACGTTCGCCCATTTCCTCCAAGGGCAGGCGCACGGTGGTCAGGGCCGGGGTCAGATCACGCAGGGTGGGGATGTCGTCGAACCCGGCCACGGACAGGTCGGTGGGTATGCGCAGTCCCAGGTCCCGCAGGGCGGCCATGGCCCCGGTGGCCATGACGTCGTTGACCGCGAACAAGCACGTGGCGTCGGTGCCCACGGCCATGAGGCGGCGAGTGGATTCATAGCCACCGTCACGGGTGAAGTCACCGTGCACCACGTTGTGGTGGGCCAGGTCCAGGCCTGCGGCGGTCAGGGCGGCGTGGAAACCGTCCAGGCGCTCGCGGGCGGTGCTCAGGTCGGTGGGTCCGGCCAGGATCGCAAATTCCCGGTGCCCCTGGGCGATCAGGCGGCGGGCCAGGTCGCCGGCGCCGCTGTGGTTGTCGGGGGTGACGGTGTCGGCGGGAAGTCCTTCCTGGGACACACATGCCACTCGGCCGCCTTGGCGGTGGAACATGCGGATCTCGTCGGCCAGGCGTTTGTTGCTTTCTTCGTCGGTGGAGCGGGAACCCACCAGCACCACCGCACGTGCTCGGTGGGCGCGCAGGGTCGCCAGGATGCGTTGCTCGCGTTGCGGTGAGCGGCCGGTGGTGCCCAACACCATGACCAGTCCCTGTTCCTCGGCGTGGTGGGTCACGCCCGAGGCGATGGAGGAGAAGTAGGGGTCGGCGATGTCGTGGACGATGAGGCCCACCAGGGAACTGCTGTTGCGGGCCAGGGTCTGGGCAGAGGCGTTGGCCAGATAGCCCAGTTCTCGGGCACTGGCGTTGACTTTGTCGCGCAGGCGTTGACTCACCTGGCGAGTGCTGCCGTTGATCACCCGGGACGCCGTGGCCAG
>DXDP01000081.1 GCA_019115445.1 Candidatus Nocardiopsis merdipullorum | reverse complement strand
TTGCTTCCCCGGACGTGTTGGAGAAGGTGCTCGTTGCACTCCACAACCTCTGATTCCACTTCCCCGGCCATGCCCCTGCCGGCCACGGCGGAGCAAGCCCTCAAGATCGTCGTCGTCGGAGGTTTCGGGGTCGGCAAGACCACCCTGGTGAGCTCGGTCAGCGAGATCCGCCCGCTCAACACCGAGGAAACCATGACCCGGGCGGGCAACAAGATCGATGACCTGCAAGGGGTGGAGAACAAGAGTTCGACCACCGTTGCCTTCGACTTCGGTCGCATCACCCTTGACGCCACCTCCGTGCTCTACCTTTTCGGCGCACCAGGACAGGAACGATTCTGGTTCCTTTGGGACCGCCTGTTCACCGGCGCGCTCGGCGCGGTCGTACTGGTGGACACCCGCCGTCTGGAGGAGTCCTGGTACTCCATCGACCGGCTGGAGGCCCAGGGGACCCCGTTCGTGGTGGCCCACAACGACTTCGGTGACGGCGAGCACGAGCTGGACGACGTCCGCGCCGCACTGGACCTGAACGCCCAGGTCCCCCTTGTGCGATGCGATGCCAGGCAACGCGATTCCGCCAAACAGGTCCTCATCACCCAGGTCGAGCACGTGCGTTCGTCGATCACGCCCTCACCCGGTTGATCCCCCGACCGCACGGCCCCACACCCGAAAGGGCAGGGCTCGAGCCCCCCTCGGCGAATCAGACTTGGAGACACACGGTGAACAGTTGCCCCGTTCAACTACACGGAGCGCGGTTTCGCACCGACCCCGGCGCCCTGTACCGGCAGATGCGCACCGAACACGGACCCGTCGTGCCGGTCCTGATGGAAGGCGACGTCCCCGCCTGGTTGGTGATCGGCTACCGAGAGCTGCATCACGTACTCAGTACCCCGAGCATGTTCGCCCGCAAGTCCGACCGCTGGAACGCCTGGGACCAGGTCCCCCAGAACTGGCCCAGACTTCCCATGGTCATGGAAATACCCACGCTCCTCTACTCGGAAGGGGAGGAGCACCGGCGACGTTCCACGGCGGTCAGCGCGGTCCTGTCGGCGGTCGACCTCCACGAACTGCGTGTGGTGAGCACCCGGATGGCGGACCGTCTCATCGACGCCTTCTGCGGCTCCACCGGCACCGACCTGCGTTCCTCCTACACCGCTCGCCTGCCGGCCCTCGTCCTCAGCTGGCTCTACGGTCTGGACGATCGGCGTGGTGATCACATGGCCGAACTCATGACCGACATGATCGACGGCGGGGAGAGCGCCATGAGAGCCCAAGGTGCCCTCATGGAGGTCATGGGACAACTGGTCGTCGAACGGCGATCCGCACCCGGGGCCGATGTGGTCTCCCGTCTGCTGGCCCACCCCGCCGGATACAGCGACGAGGAAGCCGTTCCCGAACTGATCGTGCTCCTTGGTGGCGGCAACCAGCCCACCGCCGAATGGGTGGGCAACGCGCTGCGGCTGATGTTGACCGACGACCGTTTCTCCGACTCCCTGGCCGGGGCACGCAGCAGTATCCGTGATGCCCTCAACGAGGTGCTGTGGGAGGACACCCCCACCCAGATTCATGCGGGCCGCTACGCCACGCAGGACGTGGAACTGGGCGGCCGCCTCATCCGCAAGGGCGACATGATCCTTCTCGGGCTGAGCGGGGCCAACCGTGATCCGGCGGTCCGGCCGACCGACGACGGCCGCAGCAACCACGCCCACCTGTCCTTCTCCCACGGTGGCCACCAGTGCCCCTACCCCGCACAGGAGATCGCCGAAAACATCGCCGTCACCGCGATCGAAGTGCTCCTCGACCGTCTGCCCGACCTCGAACTGGCCGTTCCCGAAAGTGAACTGCGATGGAGACCCTCGCCCTGGATGCGTGGGGTCGACTCTCTTCCCGTCACCTTCACCCCTGCCCCGCGACAAGGAGAGTACTGATGTCTTGCCCCCTGCACCACGACTCCGAAGAAACCTTCGTCCTGGACCCCTACGTCCGTGACCTGCCCGCCGAGCGTGAAGCCTTGTACGCGGCCGGCCCCATGACCCGGGTCGAACTCCCCGAAGGGGTGAGTGCCTGGGCGGTCACCCACCACAAGGCCGCCCGTGCCCTGCTCACCGATCCCCGACTGGTCAAGGACATCGCCCACTGGGACGACTACCAGCAAGGCCGCATCCCCAAGGAGTGGCCACTGCTCAGCACCATCCCGCCCACCCCCACCAACCTGCTGGGTACCGACGGCGCCGAACACAAACGTCTTCGCAAGCTCACCGCCCAGGCCTTCTCCGCCCGCAGCATCGAGCGTCTGCGTCCCCGGATCCACGAACTGACCAAGAACCTCCTCGACGACCTGGAACCCCAGGCTTCGCAGGTCGTGGACCTGAAATCCGAATTCGCCTTCAAACTCCCGATGAGTGTGATCGGAGAACTGTACGGCGTGGACGGGGCCGAGCACGGCTACCTGCGCGACATGTACGTGAAGTTCTTCAGCTCGGTCACCCCACCCGAGGAGTTCGTGGAGACCTACACCGCCCTGGAGCGTTACTACGACGACCTGATCGAGATCCGACGCGCGAACCCGGGCGAGGACCTGACCACCGAACTCATCAACGCCGGGGAGAACGGTGATGCTCTCACCGACCTGGAGATCCGCGGCACCCTCCAGGTCGTGGTGGCCGCAGGTCACGAGACGACCGTGAACCTGCTCTGCAACGCGGTACAGGCCCTGCTCACCCACCCCCAACAGTTCGACCTGGTCAAGAAGGGCGAGGTCGGCTGGGACAGGGTCGTGGAGGAGACCTTGCGTTTCGACCCGCCCACCTCCAACATGATCTTCCGGTTCGCCACCGAAGACATCGAGGTCGGTGAAGTGACCATCAAGAAGGGTGAGGCCCTCATGGTCTCCTACGGGGCGATCAGCCGCGACCGCGCCGAGCACGGTGAAGACCCCCACCCCGACACCTTCGACCTGACCCGCACCAAGGGTCGACACCTTTCCTTCGGCCACGGACCCCACGTGTGCCCGGGATCCCACCTGGCGCGTATGGAGGGCGAGATCGCTCTGCCGATGCTGTTCGAGCGTTTCCCGGACCTGCGTCTGGCGGTTTCCGAGGACGAACTGGAGAACCACCCCTCCGTTCTTTTCAACAGCATCAAGGA
>DXDP01000080.1 GCA_019115445.1 Candidatus Nocardiopsis merdipullorum | reverse complement strand
AGCCTTGGCCCGCTGGGGGCGCCGAGGCAGGGGACGGGAGGCCGAAGAAGTCATGTATGGCATCACTTACGAGGCCCCCACCACGACGACCGACTCCCCGGACAAGGACTGAACCGGGGGGTCTTCACCCTGTGGGGCGGGGCTTGGCCGGCTCGAAGATGGCGTTGACCAGGTCGGTGCACCACTTGAGCAGTTCCAGGTCACGCAGCGGCTTCCCGCCGAGCCCCCCGGCCTTGGGTGCCGGTACCAGGAGGGTTTTGGTTGCCTCCTTGTGGATGGCCTTGGGGTACATCCGTCGTAGCCGCAGTTCCTGCGATTCGCGCAACTCCACCGGTGAGAACCGGATCTGGTTGCCCTGCATGGTCACGTCCGACAGGCCCGCCGCCTTGGCCAGGACCCGGAAGCGGGCCACCGCCATGAGGTTGTCCACCGGTTCGGGCGGTGTGCCGTAGCGGTCGGTGAGTTCTTCGTGGGCGGCGAGGATGTCTTCCTCGTGGGCGACACCGGCGATGCGTTTGTAGGACTGCAGTCGCAACCGTTCCCCCGGCACGTAGTCGTGCGGGATGTGTGCGTTGATCGGCAGTTCGACCTTGGTCTCGACTTCTTCGGCGGCCTCCGGGTCCCCCTTGAGCTCGGAGACGGCTTCACCGATCATGCGTACGTACAGATCGAAACCCACACCCGCGATGGTGCCGGACTGTTCGGCGCCGAGGATGTTTCCTGCGCCGCGGATCTCCAGGTCCTTCATCGCCACGTACATCCCGGCACCGGTCTCGGTGTGTTGGGCGACCGTGGCCAGCCGTTCATGGGCGGTCTCGGTGAGTGGTTTCTCCGGTGGGTACAGGAAGTAGGCGTAGGCGCGTTCGCGTCCCCGACCGACCCGGCCGCGCAGCTGGTGCAGTTGGGACAGACCGTAGGTGTCGGCGCGGTCGATGATGAGGGTGTTGGCGTTGGGCACGTCCAGGCCGGACTCGACGATGGTGGTGCAGACCAGCACGTCGTAGTTCTTCTCCCAGAAGTCGACCATGACCCGCTCGAGCTGTTGCTCGTTCATCTGGCCGTGTGCGTAGGCAACCCGGGCCTCGGGGACCAGACGTTGCAGGGTTGCGGTGACCTTCTCGATGGAGGCGACCCGGTTGTGCACGAAGAAGACCTGCCCCTCGCGCATGAGTTCGCGGCGGATCGCGGCCGCGATCTGTTTTTCCTCGTAGGGGCCGACGAAGGTCAGTACCGGGTGTCGTTCCTCGGGCGGGGTGAGGATCGTGGTCATCTCACGGATGCCGGTCAGCCCCATCTCCAGGGTGCGGGGGATCGGGGTCGCCGACATGGCCAGTACGTCCACCTGGGTGCGTAGCCGCTTGAGTGTTTCCTTGTGTTCGACACCGAAGCGTTGTTCCTCGTCGATGATGACCAGACCGAGGTCCTTGAAGCGGGTCTCGGAGGACAACAGCCGGTGGGTGCCGATGACGATGTCGACCTCGCCGGTGCGTAGCCCCTCGCGGGTCAGTTCGGTCTCGCCGTCGGACTGGAAACGCGACATCGGTTTGACGGTGATCGGGAACGAGGCGTACCGCTCCATGAAGGTGGACATGTGCTGCTGGACCAACAGGGTGGTGGGTACCAGCACGGCGACCTGTTTGCCGTCCTGGACCGCCTTGAACGCGGCGCGCACGGCCACCTCGGTCTTGCCGTAGCCGACGTCGCCACAGATGAGCCGGTCCATCGGGACCGGTTTGGCCATGTCGCTCTTGACCTCTTCGATGGCGGCGAGCTGATCGGGTGTTTCCACGTAGGGGAAGGCGTCCTCGAGTTCACGCTGCCAAGGGGTGTCGGCCCCGAAGGTGTGGCCCGGTGAGGCCTGTCGCGCCGAGTACAGGCGGATGAGGTCGCCGGCGATCTCGCGGACGATCTTGCGGGCCCGGCTCTTGGTCTTGTTCCACTCGGCGCCGCCCATCTTCGACAGGGTCGGTGCCTCACCACCCACGTAACGGGTGACTTCGCCGAGTTGTTCGGTCGGTACGAACAGGCGGTCGCCCGGTTGGCCGCGTTTGGCGGGTGCGTATTCGATGAGCAGGTAATCGCGGGTGGCGCCATGCACCTGGCGACTGACCATCTCCAGGTAGCGGCCCACGCCGTGCTGTTCGTGCACGACGTAGTCACCGGGTTTGAGTTGCAGTGGGTCGACGGTGCCCTTGCGCCGGCTGGGCATGCGGCGCATGTCTCGGGTGGAGGACTTCTGGCCCACCAGATCGGTCTCGGTGAGCACCGCGGTGTGGACCGTGCGCAGCAGGAAGCCGTGGTCGACCAGTCCGGTCGTCACGGTGGCCACCGCGGGTCTGGGTGGTTCGACCAGGTCGTCGGTGAGGGAGGCACCCAGGCCGGAGTCACGCAGCATCGACACGAGGCGTTCGGCGGGTCCTTGGCCCTGGGTGACGAGCACGACGCTCCAGTTGTCGTGCAGCCAGCTCTTGATGTCGGCCAGGGCGCGTTCGGTGTCGCCCCGGTAGGAGTCGGCCGCCGCCGCACCGACCACGACTGCGTCCTCCTCCTCGGTGGCGGACTCGTCGGCGGAGGTGAACGGGGTCAGTCCCCACCAGGGCAGCCCGGCCTCGGCGGCGATGGAGCGCAGCTCGGCGATCGACATGTACGCCGATTCGCCCAGGTCGATGGGGGCCTCACCACCGGAGGCGGCGTTGATCCAGGATGCGTCGAGGAACTCCGCGCTGGTGGCTTCCAGCTCCACCGCCCGGGTGCGGATGCGTTCGGGGTCGCAACCCACGATCATGGCGTTCTCGGGCAGGTGGTTCAGGAGGGGTTCCATGTTGTCGGTGAGGGCCGGGGCGAAGGCTTCCATGCCTTCGACGGCAACACCGTCGGCGATCTTGGTGAGGGTCTCGGCCAGTGAGGGGTGCTGTTCGGCCAGCGCGCGGGCACGCTCACGTACCGATTCGGTGAGCAGCAGTTCCCGGCAGGGCGGGGCCCACAGCCCCGAGTCGGCGGTGGTGTCGCCGCCCTCTGCGGGGTTGATGGAGCGCTGGTCGGCGACCTGGAAGTAGCGGATGTCGTCGACGGTGTCGCCCCAGAACTCCAGGCGCAGAGGGTGTTCCTCGGTGGGTGGGAACACGTCCAGGATGCCGCCGCGTACGGCCATGTCACCGCGTTTTTCCACGAGGTCGACACGGACGTATCCGGCGTTGCCCAGCGCGGTGACGGTCTCCTCCAGGGGAGCTTCGTCCCCGGGACGGATACGGACCGGTTCCAGGTCGCCGAGCCCACTCACCAGCGGTTGCAGGACGCTGCGTATGGGGGCCACGACCACGCGCAAGGGTGGGGTCAGTGGGTCGTCCGGGTCGGGGTGGGCCAGTCGGCGCAGTACCGCCAACCGTTGGCCGACGGTGTCGGAGCGAGGGGAGAGCCGTTCGTGGGGGAGCGTCTCCCACGCGGGAAAGAGCGCGACGGAGCTCTCCGGCAGCAGTGAGCCCAGCGCGTCGGTGAGGTCGGCGGCCTCCCGTTCGGTGGCGGTCACGGCCAGGACGGGCCGGGCCGCGCCCACCGGGCTGTCGGCGGCCAGAGCCCCCACCATGAAGGGGCGGAGCGCCGCCGGGGCGACGAGGTCGAGGTGGGGATCGCGGCCGCTGCGGGCGGTCTCGATCGCGCTGTGCAACGCCGGGTCCTGGGAGACGTCGGCGAGAAGTCCAATGAGGCTCATAGCACCAGGAAGTGGAAGTGGTCCGGGATCAGGCGGGTTGTCACGGCCTGCACGGTGGAAGCGGCTGCGCGGAGTCGACGAGGCAAGACAGACCGCTCAGCTCTTTTCCAGCTTAACCAGTCCGACAGACACTCGTGGGCGGGGTGTGTACAGCCGGATGCTGCACGGTGGCCTCGGCCCCTCGGTGGTGGTCGTTCAGGTCGTGCTCTCGATGGAACCCGTGAGGAACTGTTGCTATTCCGGCACGGCCCACCGTGTCTGCGGTTCGGCGGGTGTTTCGGCATACTCTGGGAACGATCTCAGGATCCCTGACGGAAGAGGAAAAGCGTGGTGAGTGCCAACAGGCGGAACGGTGATCCCGGACGGACGGAGGCCCCGACCTTCCTTCCGGCCCCGGGGGACCTTGCTCACCTGGAGCTTCTCCTCAGCGGTGCGTACCCGTTGACCGGTTTCATGACCCGCGCTGAGGCGGAGTCGGTGGCCGACACCGGCACGCTCCCGGACGGTCGACCCTGGCCGGTTCCGGTCACTTTGGAGGTTCCCGAGTCGTTGGTCGGTGTGGAGCGCTTGTCGCTCACCGACCCGGAGGGTGCGCCTCTTGTGGAGTTGGTGGCCTCCGAGTACTGGCAGAAGGCCACGGGTCATTGCGTGGCCGGTGAGGTGACGTTGGCGCGGCCGCCCACGTACGGGGTTCTGCGGGAGTTGCGTCAGACCCCGGCCGAGGTGCGTGCCCAGCGTGAGCTGGAACCCTCCGCCGATCGGGTGCCGCTGTTGGCCGTGGTCACCGACAGGCCCTTGCATCATCGGGCGCTCCATCAGATTCGGGAGGAGGCCGCGGTCCTGGGCGGAGACGGTCGACGCGCCGAGGTGCTGGTCGTGATCGACACGGGCCTGGAGGACGAGGGGATGGCCAGGGCCGTCCTGGCGGCCGAACCCTTGTTGCCGCCGCGGACCACGTTCGTGGTGGTGAGCCTGCCGCGTTCGCGGCCCCGGTCGGTGGGTGCGGTCGGAGGGGAGTGGACCGAGCGCGATGCCGCGTTGGCCGCCCACGTGGCCGCCGCCTACGGTGCGACCCACTTGTTGATGGAGACGGCCGGCAGGGGACCCAGGGCCGAGCGGGTCATGGAGTGGTCACCGTCGTTGACCGTCCTGGAGCCGGAGCCGTGGCGTTACGACGAGGACAACGAGCTGTGGGAGCCCGCCTCCGAAGTGGCCCCCTCCTGCGCACGTGAGGAACTCGGGGGTGAGGAGGTCGAGGACGAACTGGCGCACGGGCGGGAGTTGCCCGCCTGGTTCACCCCCGCACGGGTGGCGGCCGAACTGGCTCGCCTACGTCCTGCACGTACTCGACGGGGCTTGACCGTGCTCTTCACGGGGTTGTCCGGTTCGGGAAAGTCGACGATCGCTCGTGGGGTGTGCGACGGGATTCGTCGGGCCGATCGTACGGTCACGCTGTTGGACGGGGACGTGGTACGACGCCTGCTCTCCAAGGGGTTGACCTTCTCTCGGGAGGACCGGGAACTCAACATCCGCCGGATCGGTTACGTCGCCTCCGAGATCACCCGACACGGTGGTGTC
>DXDP01000079.1 GCA_019115445.1 Candidatus Nocardiopsis merdipullorum | reverse complement strand
ATTCCGCTACCGACTCGGCGACTACATCGTGCGTCTGCCTCTGCGTGAGATCGGGTCCTACTACGTACTCCCCGGCCGCATCCGCTCTCTGGGGCTGTGCGATCCCACCGGGCGCACCAAACGCTTCCCGTCCCTCAGAAGCCGCCGCACCACACGCGCCCACCTGCCGCTGACCGGGATGACCGATCCGGCCAAGGTCGAGTCCTTCATGTCCATGGCCGGGGTCCCTCCACGCAAACGCTCTTTGGCCTCCTGAAACCCCAGCAAGCGGACACAGCAGGGCCTTCAAAGCTTTCCGCCCACAGCACCCAAATCAACACGCATCCCGGCCACAGGGCGCATCTCGCCCCAACCAAGGGCCCATCACACCATCACGTCACACAGGCCCAGAGAACACACCGCAGCGGTGGCACGTCCTCTACCCTCGATAGCGTGAAAGAGTCCAGAATCACCGCCATCGTGACCGTGGCCGGGATGCTCGCGGCCATGTGGGTCTTCGAACTCCTCGACAGCTTCGTGCTGCTCGGCTCCCTCGACCGCACCTTCGGCCTACGGGCCTGGAACCTCGACTCACCCTGGACCGTGATCACCGCACCGTTCATGCACGGCAATCTGGCACACCTGATCGGTAACTCACTGCCGTTCCTGGTGTTGGGGACGCTCGTCGCCTTCAGCGGAATGGGCCGCTTCCTGATCACCACACTGATCGTGACAGTCGTCAGTGGCCTTGGCGTGTGGCTGTTCAGCTCACCGAACAGCCTCACCGTGGGCGCCAGCGGTCTGGTCTTCGGCTACTTCGGCTACACGGTCCTGCGCGGCATCATCGAACGCAAGACCATCGACATCGTCATCATGATCTGCGTGATCCTCTTCTACGGGACGATGATCTGGGGCGTGCTGCCCCAATATCCGGGTGTGTCCTGGCAGGCGCACCTGTTCGGGTTCATCGGCGGGCTCATGTCCGCCTACGTCCTTCCCAGGAGGGATTCCCGCAGAAGCATCGACCCCGGTCACGGAGGTGCTCAAGGCCGCTACTACGGCATCTGAGCACCTCCCACCCACAAAAGCGGCGGGCCGCCTCCCCACAGGGGAAGCGGCCCGCTTCGTTGCGTCGTGGCCCTTCACAGGGCTTCGGACATGCTCACGGCCCGACTCAGAAGTCCAGGTCCTCGGCGTCCTCACCCATGGTGCGCTCGAGGAACTCCGGGTTCTCCGACAGCCAGACCCGAGCACCCTCCTCCGGGTCGTCCTCGTACTCGTCGACGGTGTACTCTTCCAGCTCCGCCAACTCGTCGTCGCCCATCTGGAACTCGGCCAGCCAGGAAGCGAAGTTCGGGTAGTCCTCCGCAAAGCCCTCACGTCCGACGGCGTGAATGGTCTCCGCGCCACCCATCATGCCCTCGGGGTCCTCGAGGTCCTTGAGGTCGTACTGGGCGTAAGCGATGTGCGGACGCCACAGGGTGACCACGATCGGTTCCTCGTCCTGGTAGGCGGTGTCCAGCTCGGCGAGCATCGCACCGGTGGAGGACTCCAGGAGCTCCAGGCCCGCATCGTCCAGGCAGTAACCCGGGATCGCGTGTTCGCTGGTGGTACGGGTCAGACCGGCACCGGACTCGATACCGACGATCTCGTTGCCCAGCTCGTCCGCGTGCTCACGCAGGTCCGGGATGCTGTTGATGTCCTCCATGTACTCGGGGACGGTCAACGTCAGGATCGCGTTGTCGTACCACACGCTCAGGTTCTCGAGCTGGTCGCCGTAGTCCTCCCAGTAGTCACCGTGAGTCTGCGGAAGCCAGGTGTCCATGAAGATGTCGAGATCACCGTTGGCGGCACCCTGGTACATCGGGGCCACGTCCAGGTCGGTGATGGAGACGTCGTAGCCCTTCTCCTCCAGGATCACCTTCCACATGTTGGTGGTGGCGATGCCCTCCTCCCACGGGATCAGCGCGAACTCGATCTCCTTGTCGTCCTCACCGCTCTCCGGGACGTCCACCAGCGGAATATCGGCGGTCTCCACCTCCGGCGGCTCGGCACCGGGGGTGCATTCGTCAGCGTTACCCCCACCGTCCCCGTCGGGATCGTCCGCCAGGCCGCTCCCCTCACCACAGGCCGACAGCAGGAGCGCGCTGCTCAGGCCCAGAGCCGTGAGCGCCGCAAAACGCTTGTTCATGTGTGTCCCTTCCTTCGAAACTACTGGGTGCACTCGCTCATCACCGTGCGCGTTCGGCACGCGCCTGCGGGGTACTGCGAGTGATCGCCGCCGTCATCCGGTCGAGGAAGATCGCCAAGATGACCACGGCGATACCGGACTCGAAGCCCAGAGCACCATCGTTGCGGGAAATACCCTGATAAACCTGGTTGCCCAGACCACCCGCGCCGACCATGCCCGCGATGACGACCATGGACAGGCTCAGCATGATGACCTGGTTGACACCGGCCATGATCGTGGGAACCGCCAACGGAAGCTGAATACCCGTGAGAACCTTGCGGGTCGGAGCGCCGAACGCCTCCCCCGCTTCCACCAGCTCCTTGTCGATCTGGCGGATGCCCAGCTCGGTCAGGCGTACCCCGGGCGGCATCGCGAACACGATGGTGGCGACGACACCGGGTACCGAACCGATGGAGAAGAAGAAGATCGCCGGGATCAGGTAGACGAACGCAGGCAGGGTCTGCATCAGGTCCAGGATCGGCTTGACGATCTTGCTGACCATGCTGTTGTAGGCAGCAAGCACACCGATCGGGATCGCCACGAGCACCGCGACGAGGCTGGCCACCAGGACCAGGCCCAGGGTGTCCATCGCGTTGGTCCACTGATCGACCGAGGCCACGAGTGTCAATGCGATGAGCCCGAACACCCCAAGACGCCAACCCGCGATGGAGGTCGCCAACAGGCTCAGCAGCACGATCATGATCACGGCCATCGGGTTCGTGATCATCATGGGCAGGACGAGCCAGCCCAGGAGGAGCAGCGCAACCCAACCGCCCGTGATCGTGGCTGTACGCATGCGGGTGCCCTTGTCGAGTGCACCGAGTACGGCCACCGCGACAAAGAACACCAACGAGATACAGAAGTAGGCGTCGACCCGCATCGGCAGGTCGAACAGGTTGATCGCCCACAGGAACAGGAACGCGGGCAACTGGTTGATCAGCTCACCGACCAGGGAGAACTGAGCTTCCAGGATGTACAGCAACGAAACCGCCGCGACGATCACCACCAGCGGTGTACGACGCGTGCGCACCAGGGGTACGGCGATGAGGATCGCGGCGATGAAGGCCAGCTGTCCCGCGCCCGGATCGATGAAAAAGCCGGACAGGTTGTTGACCGACCAGCGGATGAACGCGCCCAAGGCGTCGAAGAACCAGGAGAAGTTGCTCTTCAGCCACTGGTTCCCGGCCTCGAACCAATCACCGAGCGGGATGTTCGGCGGGAAGTCGACGGGTGTCACTGAGCCTCCTTCCCACCGGCCAGTGCCGCAAGCACCGAGCTACGCGACACCGCCCCCAAGGTCTTGCCGTCCTCGGCAACCACACGAAGCTGGTCCACGGTGGACATGTCCTTGTACAGGTCGGCGATCGGTGTGTCGGCGGCGATCTCCGGTGCGGAGGTGTCGGCCGTCATCCCTGCGTCGAGGGCCGAGGCCGCGGTCAGTACGCGTGTGCGGTCCACGTCCTCGATGAAACGCTCGACGTAGTCGTTGGAGGGCTCGTTGAGGATCTCCTCGGCGGTGCCGATCTGTGCGACCCGCCCGTCCCGGAGCACGCAGATCCGATCGCCCAGGCGCATGGCCTCGTTGAGGTCGTGCGTGATGAACACGATCGTCTTGCCCAGCCCCTTTTGCAGTTCCAGGAGCTGCGTCTGCATGTCACGACGGATCAGCGGGTCCAGGGCACTGAACGCCTCGTCCATCAGGATGATGTCGGTGTCCGCCGCCAACGCCCGGGCCAGTCCCACACGCTGCTGCATACCACCGGAGAGCTGCTGGGGAAGCTTCTCCTCCCAACCTTCCAGGCCCACCATCTCGAGCGTCTCCAGGGCCTTGGCCCTGCGCTCCTCACGTGACATGCCGCGTAGCTCGAGCCCGTAGGCAGCGTTCTCCAGAACCGTGCGGTGCGGGAGCAGGGCGAAGTGCTGGAAGACCATGCTGATCTTCTCGCCCCGCAGGTTCAGGAGCTGCTTTTTGCTCAATGCGGTGATGTCGGCGCCATCGACCTCCACAGTGCCCGATGTGGGCTCCAAGAGGCCGTTGAGCATCCGGATCAGGGTGGATTTACCCGATCCGGAGAGTCCCATGACGACGAAGGTCTCGCCAGGTGCGACCTCGAAAGACACGTCGATGACCGCCGCGGTCACGTTGAGATCGGCGATGGTGTCACGGTGGCTACCGTCCGAGAGTCGCTCGACGGCGGCTCCCGACTGTCGTCCGAACACCTTGTACAGGTTGTTTGCGCGTACTGCTGGCACGGTCTCCTCTATGGGCTGTCCCGGCCGCGAGGTGCGTTGGAGCGCGTTCACCGCACCCCGGGTCCGACCCGCGGTTCCCTCAGGTAGCCGGACCGCATCAAGTCCATGTGCGCGGTCCGATGGGTACGACCCACTACCCGATTCACGTCGGATTGCCACCTTACCGAGGTATTCACTTGCAGCTCAGGAAGTTGGTAACCAGCAAATAACATGTTTAACCGCTGTAAAAGACGAACATCGACCTATGACAGCGGATGTCGCCACCACAAGGGGCCCGAACGTGATTTACGCCACCAGGGTCATCAGGCCTGGAATGGTCACGATTACATGACAGGGGCGTGACGGGACAGTACGTGTCGAACTATGAGCATATCGTAAGGTTCTGTGCGCCGAAAGCCCACCCCTGTCCCGTCACTCGCGGTCCATGTCGAATCGGGCGCGCGCGAAATTCTGGTGCGCCCGTGAGGGGGTCGGACCGCGCTGTCCCTGGTAGCGGGATCCGTAGACGCTCGAGCCGTAGGGGTACTCAGCAGGCGAGGAAAGTTTGAACATGCAGAGCTGCCCGATCCTCATCCCTGGGTAGAGCTTGATCGGCAGCGTGGCCATGTTGGACAGCTCCAACGTCACGTGGCCGGAGAAACCCGGGTCGATGAAGCCCGCCGTGGAGTGGGTCAGCAACCCCAGGCGCCCCAGGGAACTCTTCCCCTCCAACCTGCTCGCGAGATCGTCGGGCAAGCTGAAGACCTCGTAGGTGGAGGCCAGGACGAACTCCCCTGGGTGCAGGATGAAGACCTCGTCCGGGTCGACCTCGACCAGCCGGGTCAGTCCCGGCTGTTCGACCGCCGGGTCGATGTGGGGGTACTTGTGGTTCTCGAACACCCGGAAGAAACGGTCGAGCCGGACGTCGACACTGGACGGCTGGACAAGACCGGGATCATAGGGGTCGATCTTGATCCGCCCTGCGTCGATCTCGGACCTGATATCACGATCGGAAAGCAGCACGTTACGAACCTATCGTCTGGCGGACCACCCGGACACGTCGCTGGTGTGACAGGGACCGGGCGCCGGCGGATGGGCCGGCGATGAACCCTTCAGGTCACCACCTCGGCGTCGGACCGGGGCACCGTGCACCCGATCGGGGGCCACCTCGAAACCTGCCGGGACTTGCCCTTCCGCCCCGAACTTGGGCTAAGATGACAACCGCTGCCGGTCGAAGCTCCGACCGGCCGACGCGGATGTAGTTCAATGGTAGAACTTCAGCTTCCCAAGCTGATAACGCGGGTTCGATTCCCGTCATCCGCTCCAGACACGAAGACGGCCAGGTGGCCCGGTGGAAACCGGACACCTGGCCGTTTCGCTTGCGCGGGGTGCGAGACGGTCGCCCCGGTGACCGGAAAGGCCTCCAGCCCACCCTTGTTCTCCACGATCTTGCTCCTGGTGCCACCGTCGGCCGGTGAAAGTGACACTGGGAGCAAGAGGGTCGCAGTTCAGACCCCTCACCACACACTGGCAACGTTTTTCGGCTGGCGGTTCGGCGCCCCCGTGGTGCTGCGTCACGCACCCGACCAACACCAACACGCCCTGGGGGCGGCACCACTCTCGTGGCACCGCCCCAAGGAGATCGGGTGGGGTTTCTCAGCGGCGGGTGGCCAGCCAGGTCCTCACCAGACCGGCCAACTCATCGAACTCCCCCGGCCCAGCCGTCACCCGTTCCCCGGAGTGAGGTGCCGGCCTTGGACGGTGGAACAGGTAGGGGCGTACTCCGCGTACCCCGTCGTCATCGACACACCGACCCTGCTCGGAGGGGTGGGGCTCACGCGGTCGCGGTACCCGCACCGGCCGGGGAACCGGGCGTGGGTGTCGGGCTGCGGCCAGAGCGCTT
>DXDP01000002.1 GCA_019115445.1 Candidatus Nocardiopsis merdipullorum | reverse complement strand
CTCACAGGCGCCGATCGCGCTGATCAACTGCGCCAGTCCCGGGTCCGTGACCGCTGCGACCTGATCCGGGCGTGTGGAGGCAGCAGCGCTCTCCAGGGCACGCAGCGCCGCAAGATCCAGCGGTTCGGTCGGTGTGGGGGACTCGGAGGCGGGTGCCGACACCGATTCACCTTCCTGCGGTTCGACGGAGGCCTCGGCACCCTCGGGAAGAGCGTCGATCAGGGTGTCCACGTGCGCGATGTGGTTCTCCAGAAGACGTTCCCACAGCTCCACCGGACCGTCGCTCTCCGCGAGCGCCCGCTGGTAGCGCACGACCATACGTTCCTTCTCCCGGATCAGTGAACGCAGCATGTACTCGTCGGGGGTCATGTCCGAGGGGTACCAGTCGATCCCACCACACCCGGCCAGCCCCACAGTGGTTGCCCCGGCGATCACCGCACCCATGACCGTGCGACGACTGACGCAGCCCGTCCCCTGGCCCACGTGTTCTCCTCCCGTGCCCCGGTCTCGTCGACCACCCGTCGGGAGGTCCCTTCCATCTTTCCACGTTCGGGACCACACCGATCCCTCCTGAGGGCGCTCACACGCCGTTCAGGACCAGGAAGGAGGACACGGGACGACGCGCCTCGACCACGTACGGCGACCTGGAACGACCTCAGGTGCGGATACGCTGTGCAGCACAGCCGCTGTCGCACAAGTGATGGGCGGCCGGGTCCGTGGCCCCCAGGGAAGCGGGCCGATTCGTCGCAGACGCAAACTACGTACAGAGCTGGACCGCCCCGTAACACACGGCTCGAGGCCGAGCGGGCGGGATTTCGCTTTGGAGGGGCAGAGCACAACATGGGAGCGCAGGCGCGTGACGAGCGTATCGTCGAGCTGCTGGAACCGGTGCTGGCCGAGGCCGGACTGGACCTGGAGGGCATCACGGTCACTCCAGCGGGCAAGCGCCGGGTGCTGCGTGTGGTTGTGGACTCCGACAACGGGGTCGACCTGGAAACGGTGGGCGAGGTGAGCCAAGAGGTTTCACAAACCCTCGACACCTCCGACGTGATGGGGGCACAGCCCTACGTCCTGGAGGTCACCTCGCCCGGGGTGAACCGTCCACTGACGCAGCCGCGGCACTGGCGCCGTTCCCGAGGCAGGTTGGTGAAGATCTCCCTGGTCGAGGGTGGACAAGTCACCGGCCGTGTCACCGACTCCGACGACCAGGGCGTCACCCTCGACGTCAAGGGTCGGCCCCGCACCTTCGCCTACAGTGCCATCGGCAAGGCGAAGGTCCAGGTGGAATTCCGCCGTGACGCCGACACCGACGCGGCGGACTAGAGGGGGAGTCCCGTGGACATTGACATGAGCGTCCTACGCAGCTTGGAGCGAGAGAAAGACATCGCGGTCGAACTCGTGGCCAAAGCCATCGAGGACGCATTGCTGATCGCCTACCACCGGGAGGAAGGGGCCGACAAACGTGCACGTGTGGAGCTGGACCGCTCCAGCGGCCGCGTGATCGTGTGGGTCTCGGAAACGAACGAGGACGGAGAGGTCGCCGGCGAGTACGACGGCACCCCCACCGGTTTCGGGCGCATCGCCACCTCCACCGCCAAGCAGGTCATCCTGCAGCGCCTTCGTGACGCCGAGGACGAACTGACCCTGGGCGAATTCGCGGGGCGCGAGCACGACATCGTCTCCGGCATCATCCAACAGGGCAAGGATCCGCGGAACGTCCTGGTCGACCTCGGCAAGCTCGAGGCGGTCCTTCCTCCGCAGGAGCAGGTGCCCACCGAGGAATACAGGCACGGTGAACGTCTACGCGCCTACGTGGTGCAGGTACGCAAAGGTCTTCGTGGCCCGTCGGTGACCTTGTCGCGTACCCACCCGAACCTGGTCCGTAAGCTGTTCGAACTGGAAGTCCCCGAGATCGCCGACAACACCGTCGAGATCGCGGCGATCGCACGGGAGGCCGGATACCGCACCAAGATGGCGGTTCGCTCCAATCGGAGTGGGGTCAACGCCAAGGGTGCCTGCATCGGCCCGCTCGGCAGCCGGGTCCGCAACGTCATGACGGAACTGCACGGCGAGAAGATCGACATCGTCGACCACTCCGAGGACCCGGCCGTGTTCGTGGCCAACGCCCTGTCCCCGGCCCGGGTCAACTCGGTCGAGGTCGTGGACATGGCGGCCCGTGTGGCCCGTGTCGTCGTCCCCGATTACCAGCAGTCCCTGGCGATCGGCAAAGAGGGACAGAACGCTCGACTTGCGGCGCGACTCACCGGTTGGCGGATCGACATCCGTTCCGATGCCGAACCGGAGACGAGTGTGAGTGAAGAAACCGCTGGTACCGTCGACGATGCTCCCCCCACCGGTTGAACGGCTCGCAAACATGTGCCGAAGCGATAGAGTGGCAGAAGACGGTTCCGACGGACCCGTGCGTACGTGTGTGGGCTGCCGGTCCCGAGCGGCCAAGGCCGAACTCGTGCGACTGGTGGCGCAGAACAGGATGGTGATGCCCGACGTCCGGGGAGTTCTTCCGGGGCGCGGCGCTCACCTGCACAGGGACCGACGCTGTTTGGAGCTTGCCGAGCGCCGCCGCGTCTGGCCTCGCGCCTTCCGTGTACCGAACGACAAGGACACCTTCGGGTGGGACGCCTCGCGTGTGGGCGCTCTCCTCGCCGAGGAGTCCACGTGACTGAGCGGTTCGTCGATCCGGTTAGGCTTGGAATGTCCAGGCCGGTCTTCGGGTTGTACATCATGAAGGCCGATCGACGGTGCTGTGTGGGCACACAGGACCGGCCATTGTTGTGTAGCGATGAGGAAGCAGGTCGAGATTGCGATGAGCGCCTGATGAGTACGCAGCGATGAGTAACTCGAGCTGACAACGGTCCGGTACGTGCCCAGTCCCGGACCGAAGCTGAAGGAGAGTAGTGGCGAAGGTCCGGGTGTACGAACTCGCCAAGGAGTTCGGAGTAGAGAGCAAGGCCGTCCTGGCCAAGCTCAACGAAATGGGCGAATTCGTCCGTTCGGCGTCCTCCACGATCGAGGCGCCGGTCGTACGACGCCTGAAAGAAGCTTTCAACGACGGGTCCGCCAACGGCGGCGAGAAGAAGGACGACAAGAAGGGTGGGGCGGCTCCCAAGCCGGGCCCCAAACCCGGTCCTGCCGCCGAGGCCCCCAAGCCCGGTCCCAGACCGGGCCCTGTCCCCAAGCCCGGCCCCAAGCCGGGTCCGGCGCCCAAGCCCGCCGCTCAGAGCGAGGCTTCGCGGCCCAACGTACCCAAGCCCGGCCCGAAGGGGCCGCCCCGTGGCGAGGCTCCGCGTCCCAGCGCGCCCAAGCCCGGCCCGCAAGCAGGGCGTTCGCAGCGCGGTGAGCAGCGTGGCGGTGGCCGTGCTCCCAAGCCCGGTCCGCGTCCGGCCGGTCCGCGCCCCGGTAACAACCCGTTCGCGTCCAACGCCTCCGGCATGGGCACGAACAAGCAGGCTCCCAAGCCCGGTCCGCGTCCGGGCCCGCGTCCCGGTCCGCCCGGTGGCGAGCAGCGTGGCCCGCGTCCCGGTGGTGCGCCGCGCCCGGGAGGCGCTTCCGGTGCTCCCAAGCCCGGTCCGCGTCCCGGAGGTCCGCGCCCCAGCCCGATGAACATGCCTCCCTCCCGGCCGACCCCGCCCCCGGGCGGTGGCCGTGGTGGTGGCCGTCCCGGTGGTGGTCGCGGTCGCGGTGGAGCACCCGCAGGTGTGGGTCCACGTCCCGGTGGTCGCCCCGGTGGTTTCGGGGGCCGTCCGGGTGGTCGCGGTCGCGGCGGTGGTACCGCCGGTGCCTTCGGGCGTCCGGGTGGCCGTCCGGGCCGTGCACGCAAGTCGAGGAAGCAAAGGCGTCAGGAGTTCAACGATCTCCAGGCACCGTCCTTCGGCGGCGTCAAGATCCCGAGCGGCAACAACCAGACGATCCGTTTGTCCCGTGGCGCCTCGCTCTCGGACTTCGGTGACAAGATCGACGTCAACCCCGCCTCGCTCGTCCAGGTCATGATGCACCTGGGTGAGATGGCCACCGCGACCCAGTCCCTGCCGGACGAGACCCTGGTCCTGCTCGGTGAGGAACTGAAGTACAGGGTCGAGGTCGTCAGCCCCGAGGACGAGGACCGCGAGCTCCTGGAGTCCTTCTCCATCGAGTTCGGCGAGGACCAGGGCGGCGAGAAGGACCTGCGTCCGCGCCCGCCGGTGGTCACCGTCATGGGTCACGTCGACCACGGTAAGACCCGTCTGTTGGACACCATCCGCAAGAGCAACGTCAGCAGTGGCGAGGCCGGCGGTATCACCCAGCACATCGGTGCCTACCAGGTCTCCACCGAGGTGGACGAGGAGGAGCGCAAGCTCACCTTCATCGACACCCCTGGTCACGAGGCATTCACCGCCATGCGTGCGCGTGGTGCCAAGGCCACCGACATCGCGGTCCTGGTCGTGGCCGCCGACGACGGCGTCAAGCCGCAGACGGCCGAGGCCATCGACCACGCCAAGGCGGCCGAGGTGCCGATCGTGGTCGCGGTCAACAAGATCGACGTCGCGGGTGCGGACCCGCAGAAGGTCCGTGCGCAGCTGACCGAGTACGGCCTGGTGGCGGAGGAATACGGTGGCGATGTCCAGTTCGTGGACATCTCCGCCCTCAAGGGTGAGAACATCGACGCCCTGCTGGAGTCGGTCATCCTGACCTCCGACGCCGAGCTCGACCTCAAGGCGAACCCGGAGATGGACGCCCAGGGGTTGGCGATCGAGGCCTACCTGGACCGTGGCCGTGGTTCCATGGCCACCGTCCTGGTCCAGCGCGGAACTCTCAGCGTCGGTGATTCGATCGTGTGTGGCGACGCGCACGGCCGTGTGCGTGCCATGCTCGACGAGCACGGCACGAACGTGGAAACGGCCGAGCCGTCCCGTCCGGTGCAGGTGCTGGGTCTGACCAACGTGCCCAGTGCCGGTGACAACTTCCTGGTCGTCAAGGACGACCGGGTGGCGCGGCAGATCGCCCAGCAGCGAGAGGCGCGTGAGCGTTTCGCGCTCCAGGCGAAGTCGGCCCGTCGGGTCACCCTCGACACCTGGCAGGATCACCTCAAGGAGGGCGAGCGCTCCGAGCTGCTCCTCCTCATCAAGGGGGACACCTCCGGTTCGGTCGAGGCGCTCGAGGAGTCGCTGCTCAAGATCGACGTGGGTGGCGACGAGGTCGGTATCCGGGTCATCGGTCGTGGTGTCGGTGCGATCACGCAGAACGACATCAACCTGGCGTCGTCCGCCGAGGCGATCATCGTCGGCTTCAACGTTCGCCCCGAGGGCAAGAACAGTGAGCTGGCCGATCGCATGGGTGTCGACATCCGGTACTACTCGATCATCTACCAGGCCATCGACGAGGTCGAGGCAGCGGTGAAGGGTCTCCTCAAGCCCATTTACGAGGAGGTCCAGCTCGGTAGTGCCGAGGTCCGTGAGGTCTTCAAGGTGCCCAGGATCGGCAACATCGCCGGTTCGATGGTCCGCAGCGGACTGATCCGGCGTAACAGCAAGGCCCGGCTCATCCGCGAGGGCGTGGTCACTTCCGAGAACCTCACGGTGGATTCCCTGCGCCGGTTCAAGGACGATGCCACCGAGGTCCGTGAAGGCTTCGAGTGCGGTATCGGTATCGGGTACAACGACCTCAAGGTCGGGGACGTCATCGAGACCTACGAGATGAAGGAGAAGCCCCGCGAGTGAGCCGCGGCGCGACTCCGGGCGCACACGAAGCCCGAATTCGTGACGGGCCCCGGCCGGTGTACGGCCGGGGCCCGGCCTTTGACGAGATATACACATCACAGGTGATCACGTGTACGTTGGGGCGCTGACCCTGGACGTCCTTCTCGGTGACGTCCACTCGCTCAAACAGAAGCGTTCTCTGGTCCGTCCGGTCGTTTCGGAGCTGCGCCGTAGATTCACGGTTTCGGTGGCCGAGGTCGGTGAACACGATCTGCACCGCAGGACCAAGATCGGTGTCGCAGTGGTCGCGTCGACCGCCGCGCACGTCCGCGACCAGATGGACACCTGCGAGCGCTTCGTCGCGGACCGTCCCGAACTGGAGTTGTTGTCCGCCAGACAACGGCTCTTCAACGAAGAGGAAGACTGACGATGGTTGACGCCGCACGTGTGCGCAAACTTGCCGACCGTATCCAGCGCATCGTCGCCGAGATGCTCGACCGGCGGATCAAGGACCCCCGTCTTGGGTTCGTCACCGTGACCGACGCCCGGATCACCGCGGATCTTCGTGATGCCACGGTGTACTACACGGTGTTCGGTGAACCGGAGGAGAAGGCGTCGACCGCTGCCGCGCTCGAGAGCGCCAAGGGTGTGATTCGTAGCGAGGTCGGTCGGCAGACCGGTGTTCGCCACACACCCACTCTGACCTTCGTGCTCGACGAGGTACAGGAGAACGCGCAGCACATCGAGCAGTTGCTGGCCCGGGCCCGGCAGGAGGACGAGGAGAAGGCCGAACGGGCGGCCGGGGCGAAGCCGGTGGGCGACCCCGATCCGTACAGGACGCCCCGCGAGGACGTCGACGACAACGAGTGACTTTTCGGTGGCGGCCGCCCGTGCCGCCGCCCTTTCCTTCCGTGAGGAGCCCCATGGCAGAGAGCGGTGTCGTGGTTGTCGACAAACCCGCCGATTGGACCTCGCACGACGTGGTCGCCAAAACCCGTGGATTGGCACGCACCCGTCGTGTGGGACATGCAGGGACCCTGGATCCGATGGCCACCGGGGTCTTGGTGTTGGGCATCGAGAAGGGCACCAAGCTGCTCGGGTATCTGACCCTTACGGAGAAGACCTACGAGGCGACGATCCGGCTTGGTCTGAGCACCAACACCGACGATGCAGAGGGCGAACCGGGGGAGCGCGTGGACACCGGGGGGCTCTTGGACCGCGAGGTGTACGAGGCCGCCGCGAAACTCACAGGGACCATCGCCCAGGTCCCCCCTCAGGTCAGTGCGATCAAGGTGGACGGCAAGCGTGCCTACAAGTCGGCTCGTGAGGGCAAGGAGGTCGCACTCAAGGCCCGTGAGGTGACGGTGGAACAGTTCGACATCACCGCGATCCGTCGAGGGGAGGACGTCGACGGCTCCTTCGTCGACGTCGATGCGACGATCTCCTGCTCCAGTGGGACCTACATCCGCTCCTTGGCCCGCGACATGGGAGTGGGCCTGGGAACAGGGGGCCATTTGGCTGCTCTGCGCCGTACCCGGGTGGGTCCCTATGACCTTTCCGTGGCTCGTACTCTGGACCAGCTCGCGGAGGAATTCACCCAGGTGTCCTTGGGCCGGGCCGTGGCCGCGGCCTTTCCGGTACGGACCATGGATCAGGACGAAACCCGTCGGATTCGCCACGGTAATCGCATCGCCCCCAGTTCCTCGGGGGAGAAGGGGCCCGTCGGCCTGTTCGCCCCGGACGGTACCGTCATCGCCTTGGGTGAGAACCGTCCGGGCCACATGAAACCCGTGGTGGTTTTCGTCCCGGCCCAGGCTCGCACAACCACTTCGTGAGCGTGGCACTCTGGAAACCGACATGGTGCCGGAGGAGCGCGTGGAGCGTGTCGGCACGCCGAGACGACGTGACAGAGGGAGCGAACGTGCGGCGATGGGACGGGCTGGAGGGGGTGCCCGCCGAATGGGGGCGCTCCGTGGTGGCGATCGGTGTCTTCGACGGTGTGCACCGTGGACATCGGGCCATCGTGGAGACCGCCGCCGAGCACGGGCGCGCTCTGGGGCTGCCCGCGGTCGTGGTGACTTTCGACCCGCATCCCCAGGCGGTGTTGCGCGGGACGGTGCCGCCGGTGCTGACATCGGTGGATCGGCGCGTGGAGATACTGGGCGAGTACGGTGCCGACGTGGTCGTGGTCCTGCCGTTCACCAAGGAGCTGTCCGTCCTGAGCGCGGAGGAGTTCGTTCAGCGAGTGCTCGTCGACCGGCTGCGGGCCTCCGCCGTGGTCGTGGGGGAGGACTTCCGCTTCGGACACCGGGCCACAGGAGATCTCGGTACCCTCGCCACCTTGGGGGAGAAGTACGACTTCACTGCGGACGGGGTCCGTCTGGTCGCCGACGGCGAGACCATCACCTCCACCCGTGTGCGCAGCCTGCTCGCAGAGGGTGCGGTCGCCCGGGCGGCCGTTCTCCTCGGTCGTCCACACCGGGTCGAGGGTGAGATCGTGCACGGGGCGGCGCGGGGCCGTGAGCTGTTGGGCTTTCCGACCGCGAACATGGATCTTGCGCCCCACACGGCCGTACCCGAGGACGGTGTGTACGCCGGGTGGCTCCACCGTGTGGAGCCCGGGCCGGGGGAGGAGTCGTGGTGGCCCGCCGCGATCTCGGTGGGCACCAATCCCACGTTCGACGGTGCCGAGCGCACGGTCGAGGCCTATGCCCTGGACCGCGACGACCTGGACCTGTACGGAGTTCGGATGAGTGTGGACTTCACCGAGCGGATCCGGGGTCAGGAACGCTTCGACTCGATCGACGAACTCGTTGTCGCCATGCGCCGCGACGTCGATCGCTGTCGTGAGCTTCTGTCCCGAGAGTGAGCGGGGGAACCTTCCCGTCGGGCAGACCACTTCCTGTGTTGCGGTAAGCTTGGGATGTCCACGTGTGCCTTGCTCGTGCATCGGCCCCGGACGGGGCGAGAACCGCCCGAGCGCGTCGTTGTGGCGGGTGCCCGCACACGCGACGGTGACTGTTCGTACGCGCGGTCACCGTGTCCGAACCCATACCTTCATGGCCGGGTTTTTTCCTGCGTACCGAATCGTGTAGAAGGAGCGCCGTGTCGATCGACGCCGCCACCAAGAAGAAGATCATCGCCGAGTACGGCACCGCCGAGGGTGACACCGGCTCCCCCGAGGTCCAGGTCGCGTTGCTCACGCACCGCATCACCGAGTTGACCGAGCACATGAAGGAGCACAAGCACGACCACCACAGCCGTCGTGGCCTGCTCCTGATGGTCGGTCGCCGTCGTGGCCTGCTCAAGTACCTGGCCAAGCAGGACATCACCCGTTACCGCTCCTTGATCGAGCGTTTGGGTCTGCGTCGCTAGACATGAAGCTGAGGGAGTGGCTGCAGCCGCTCCCTCTTTGTTAGTAAGGTGTTGCTCAACGGTGGCCCGGTCGGCGTTGACCGGTGCATCCGTCGCACCAGTAAATGAACACACCCGTGACCTGATCCCTCGGCCGCAGAGTCGAGGCCGGTCCTCGGTGGTGGTCTTCGGTCATGGCCCGTTCGGGCGTGGCCGCGGACTTCGATCGATGACCGGCCGTCATCAACTCCGGGGCACGGACACGGGTACCCACCCGGGGCGTCGGCGGACATCAGGTGTCTGCCCGCGTCCTTGTGTAGTAGGAGGTCGCCCATGGAGGGCGTGTACTCTGCCGAAGCCGTCATCGACAACGGAAAATTCGGCTCCCGTACCATCCGTTTCGAGACGGGCCGTCTGGCGCGCCAGGCCGCGGGTTCGGCCACGGTCTACCTGGACGACGAGACCGTCGTGCTGTCGGCCACCACCGCCTCGAAACGTCCCAAGGACACCCTCGACTTCTTTCCGCTGACGGTGGATGTCGAGGAACGTATGTATGCCGCGGGCCGTATCCCCGGCTCGTTCTTCCGCCGTGAGGGACGTCCCTCCGAGGACGCCATCCTCACCTGCCGACTCATCGACCGGCCGTTGCGCCCCTCCTTCAAGGATGGTCTGCGCAACGAGATCCAGATCGTCGAGACGATCCTGGCCCTGCACCCCGAGCACCTGTACGACGTCGTCGCCATCAACGCGGCCTCGATGTCCACCCAGATCGCCGGGCTGCCCTTCTCCGGCCCGATCGGTGGTGTACGCGTCGCCCTGATCGACGGCCAGTGGGTGGGCTTTCCGACCCACACCGAGCTGACGAACGCCACCTTCGACATGGTCGTGGCCGGTCGTGTCCTGGAGGACGGCGACGTGGCGATCATGATGGTCGAGGCCGAGTCCACCACCCAGACCCTGAAGCTGGTCGCCGAGGGTGCCGTCGGCCCCGACGAGCAGACCATCACCGAGGGCCTGGAGGCCGCCAAGCCCTTCATCAAGGTGCTCTGCAAGGCCCAGCAGGCGGTGGCCGAGCAGAGCAACCGTGAAGAGGGCGATTACCCGATCTTCCTCGACTACGAGGACGACGTGTACGAGGCGGTCGACAGCTCGGTCCGTGAGGACCTGTCCAAGGCGCTGACCATCGCCGACAAGCAGGAGCGCGAGACCGAACTCGACAACATCAAGCTCGCCGTGGCCGAGAAGCTCGTCGAGGACTTCGAGGGCCGGGAGAAGGAGGTCTCCGCCGCCTTCCGGTCCTTGAGCAAGCAGCTCATGCGTGAACGCGTGCTGCGCGACAAGGTCCGTATCGACGGCCGTGGGCCCAAGGACATCCGTCAGCTGAGCGCCGAGGTGGGGGTCCTGCCGCGCGTGCACGGTTCGGCTCTCTTCGAGCGCGGTGAGACCCAGATCATGGGTGTCACCACGTTGAACATGCTGCGCATGGAACAGACGGTTGACACGCTCAACCCGGAAAACACCAAGCGCTACATGCACCACTACAACTTCCCGCCCTATTCCACCGGTGAAACCGGTCGAGTGGGCTCGCCCAAGCGGCGCGAGGTCGGACACGGCGCTCTTGCCGAGCGTGCCCTGCTGCCGGTCCTGCCTTCGCGTGAGGAATTCCCGTACGCCATCCGCCAGGTCTCCGAGGCGTTGGGCTCCAACGGTTCGACGTCGATGGGTTCGGTCTGCTCCTCCACGATGTCGCTGATGGCGGCCGGTGTCCCGCTCAAGGAGATGGTTTCGGGTATCGCCCTGGGCCTGATCACCGACGGGGACCAGTTCGTCACCCTGACCGACATCCTCGGTGCCGAGGACGCCTTCGGTGACATGGACTTCAAGGTCGCCGGTACCCGCGAGCTCATCACCGCCCTGCAGTTGGACACCAAGCTCGACGGTATCCCCGCCGAGCAGCTCGCTCTGGCCCTGCAGCAGGCTCGCGGCGCCCGCCTGGCGATCCTCGACGTCATGCAGGAAGCCATCGAGCGTCCGGCCGAGATGAGCCCGCACGCCCCGCGCATCCTCACGGTCAAGGTGCCGACCGAGAAGATCGGTGAGGTCATCGGCCCCAAGGGCAAGATGATCAACTCGATCCAGGAAGACACCGGTGCCGACATCACCATCGAGGACGACGGCACGATCTACATCGGCGCCACCGACGGTCCGTCGGCCGAGGCCGCCCGGGACACCATCAACCAGATCGCCAACCCGACGATGCCCGAGGTCGGTGACCGTTACCTGGGCACCGTCGTCAAGACGACCACGTTCGGGGCGTTCGTGTCGCTGCTGCCCGGCAAGGACGGTCTGCTGCACATCTCACAGATCCGCAAGCTGCACGGCGGCAAGAGGATCGAGAACCTCGACGACGTCATCAGCATCGGCGAGAAGATCCAGGTCGAGATCCGCGAGATCGACGACCGCGGCAAGCTGTCCCTGATCCCGGTCGAGGTGGTCGAGGACGAGGCGGCCGGCACCGAGTCCGTCACCAACGGTGAGCAGGGCGACGGTACCGCCGACAAGGGCGATAACAAGGACGGCGGGGAGCAAGCTCCGCGCCGACGTCGTCGCCGTAACACGAACCGTTCCGAGAACACCTGACGGTCGGGACCGACCAGGGGCGGCCGTACCCGTGGGTACGGCCGCCCCGAAGTGCATGAAGAAGGGTTTTATGAGTTCCGTTCCCATCGCCGCCGAGCAGGAGCCGGACACGACGGTGACTCTGCTGGAGTCCACCTCCGGGTCCGGTTCGGTCCGACGTACCGTACTGCCGGGTGGGCTGCGTGTGGTCACCGAGACCATCCCGGGTGGTCGCTCGGTCTCGTTCGGGATCTCGGCGACGACGGGTTCGCGGGACGAGGACTCCGCACACGCGGGTTCTGCGCACTTCCTCGAACATCTGCTCTTCAAGGGCACGAACACCCGTTCTCCGCTCCAGATCGCCGCGGAACTGGACGGGGTGGGCGCCGACCACAACGCCTACACCACCAAGGAACACACCTGCTACTACGCGAAGGTGCTCGATCGGGACCTGCCGTTGGCCATCGACGTCATCGGCGACATGATCACCGACTCCACCCTCGACGAGGGGGAGGTGGAGACCGAACGTGGTGTGATCCTCGAAGAGATCGCCATGTACGAGGACGAGCCCGCGGACCTGGTCGACGACGTCTTCGCCGAGCACTTCTTCGGTGACTCCCCCCTGGCCCGGCCGATCCTGGGCACCACCGACACGATCAAGGCACTGCCCAGGGAACGGATCCTCGAACAGTACCGGGACGCCTATGTCCCGAGTGAGCTCGTGGTCACCGCGGCGGGCAGCCTCGACCACGACGCCGTCGTCAAGCAGGTACGTAGCCTGTTCGCCGACCAGCTCGCCGCGGCCGGTGACGCGCGACCGGCCCGTCCCCGTCCGAACGAGACACCCTTCCAGGTGCGTGGGGACACCGTCCTGCGGTCACGGGAGACGGAGCAGGCCCACCTCGTCCTCGGTATGGAGGGGATGGTCCGTACCGATCCTCGTTGGCACGCACTGCGTCTGCTGAGTGCCGCCCTGGGCGGGGGGATGTCTTCTCGCCTGTTCCAGGAGGTCAGGGAGAAACGGGGGCTGGCCTACGCCGTGCACGCCTACCACATCGCCTACGCCGACATCGGTACCTTCCAGATCTACGCCGGTTGCCTGCCGGACAAGATCGACGAGGTCGTCGGTGTCTGCCGCGAGGAGCTGGCCAAGGTCGCCGAGTCCGGGATCTCCGCCGAGGAGCTGGCCCGCGCCAAGGGACAGATCCAGGGGGCCATGGTGCTCGGAGGTGAGAGCACCAGCGCCAGGATGGGCCGCGTGCTCTCCCACGAACTCGGCCTGCCCCGTCACGTCTCCCTCGACGAGGACCTCGCCCGGATCGACGGTGTGTCCGGCAAGGAGGTCGCCGAGGTCGCCGCCGATCTCCTCGCACGCCCGCGAGCGCTCGCGGTGATCGGCCCCTACGACGAGAACAGGACCTTTTGAACGGGGTCTTGGTGACGGTACTTTCCGCATCCACTTCCATGAACGCGCTCTCATGAACGAGGAAGGGGGGTCGGACCCGCGGGTCCGACCCCCCTTCCTCGTTCATGAGAGCGCGTTCATGGAAGTGGATGCGGA
>DXDP01000078.1 GCA_019115445.1 Candidatus Nocardiopsis merdipullorum | reverse complement strand
TCAAATCCTGCCCCCGCTACCAGCCCCGGGCTCGGGGTAATACCCGAGCCCGGTGATTTATCCGGTGTATTTGTTACTGGCCTTTCGGCTGGAAGGTCGATTTGCCACTCGAGGGAAAATCCCCTAAAGTGGTAATCAGCGACGCGGGGTGGAGCAGCTCGGTAGCTCGTTGGGCTCATAACCCAAAGGTCGCAGGTTCAAATCCTGCCCCCGCTACCAAGAAAAATGCCGAGCGGATTTTCCGCCCGGTATTTTTTATTTCTCGATCCGAGTTTTCGGACCCCCTCCGGTGGGTCAATTCCGGCGTATCGGGACGGGACCGCCGTTGAGCCAGGTCAGTGCCTGATCGTGTACGGCACCGTTGGTGCACACCAGGGGCCCGCCGTCCTCGAAACCCTCACCCCTGAGGTTGGTGGCTCGGCCCCCAGCCTCCTCCAGGATGACCGGCAGCGGAGCGGCGTCCCACAGAGAAAGCTCCGGCTCCGCCGAGATGTCGACCGTGCCCTCGGCGACCATCACGTGTGACCAGAAATCGCCGTAGGCCCGGGTCCTCCACACAGAACGGGTCAGACCGAGGAAGGACTCCAACCGCCCCTGCTCCTCCCAGCCGGTCAGGGACGAGAAGCTGAGCGAGGCATCGGAAAGTTCCGTCACCTTCGACACGTGGCACCGGGAGGCCTGCGACAAACTGCGTCCCTGCCAGGTACCACCGCCGTGCGAGGCCCACCAGCGTCGGTGCAGCGCCGGGGCCGACACCACACCCACCACGGGGCGATCCCCCTCCAGGAGGGCTATGAGGGTCGCCCACACCGGGACACCACGCACATAGTTGGCGGTGCCGTCGATGGGGTCGATGACCCACACCCGGTTACTGTTGCCGGTCCTGCCGTACTCCTCCCCGACCACGGCATCGCGTGGCCGTGCGCGAGAAAGAACACCGCGCAGCGTCTCCTCGACCATACGGTCGGCCTCGGTGACCGGAGTGAGATCCGGTTTGGTGTCCACCACCAGGTCAAGTGCGCGAAAACGCTTGAGGGCGATGTCGTCGGCAGCGTCGGCGAGCACATGTGCCAGCCGTAGATCGTCGTCAAAAGACACCATGGGCGATAACGGTACCTTCCCGGGAGGCGAACATGACCAAAGGTCACACTAGCGTGATCGGAGCGTTGGTGACCTCGCACGAGCATGGGTCGACCACCACCTCCTCGTCGACGGAAGTGGCCCCCGAGCCGTGGATGGCAGGATGGGGCGCATGGACACCGTGTACCGACAGCGGCGGGCCGGCAACGTATCGGCCCGGGAACGGTTGATGGACGCCGCCTACGCGGAGATCGTTTCCGGTGGGTGGGTGGAGGGGCGGATGGTGGACATCGCCGCGTCCGCCGGTGTGTCCCGGCAGACGCTCTACAACGTCTTCGGCAGCAAGGAAGGACTGCTGCAGGCCGTTCTGGTGCGCGAGGCGGATGCCCTCCTGGACCACGTGGCCGTCCTCCTCGAACAGGACACCGGGGATCCCGCGCACGCGGTCAGTCGTACCACGAGGTACGTGCTCCGTGTGGTCGGTGACAACCCGCTGCTGCACGCCGTCCTCACCGGTGACCACGAACTCCTTCCGGTGTTGACCATCCGTTCCGCGCCCCTGCTGGATCTCCTCGGGGAACGGATCGCCACCATGCTCGGAGAACGGTGCCCCGACATCGACCCCTCCGTCACCGAGGCGGTCGCCGATGTGAATCTGCGCCTGTTGCTCTCCTACGCCCTGCAGCCCATCGCCCCGGACGAAGCCGCGCGCAGGGTCGAGATCGCCGTCCACGGCATGCTGTGGGTGAGCGGACCCGACACCGAACCACCAGCCTGTTGAGAGGAAGCCCACGTTGCCGGGCAGACAGCTTCCAGAACGTGAGCGGCAGAAGGTTCTGCGCTCCTACATGGTCGAGGGACGCATCGTCGCGATCCCGGTCCGACGGTCGGAGCGGTTGGTCCTGTTCGATCAGGTCGCACGTACCTTCGAACCCGGAGTTCGCTACAGCGAGGCCGAACTCAACTCCGCCCTGCTCCATTTCAGTTCGGATCTGGTGGTGCTGAGGCAAGGACTGCTCGACGAAGGGTTCATGGAATGTGATCGGCGCGCCTACTGGCGCTGCGGTGGCACTGTCGACCTGTGAGCCTTCACGAAGTGCCGTCGTCGTCGCGGCTGAGCAGGAGTCTGCGCAGTGAGGACACCCGCTCCGGGTCGAGGCGACCGTCCGTCACCGCCGCATCCACCGCACAGTTCGGAGTACCGGGCTGGTGATCGCAGCCCGGGGGGCAGTCGGGCGCCACTTCCGCGATGTCGGGGAAGCCCTCCACGATTTCCTCCGGGGAGATGTGTGCAAGACCGAAGCTGCGCACACCGGGGGTGTCGATCAGCCGACCCCCCTCGAAGGGGATCGCCACGGCCGAGGTGGAGGTGTGGCGGCCTCGACCCGTGACAGTGTTGACGTGGCCGACGGCCCGTTCCGTACCGGGGACGAGCCAGTTGACCAAAGTGGACTTGCCCACCCCCGAGGGTCCCACGAGGACGGTCATACGCCCGGTCAGATGCTCGACCAGTTCGGACAGGTCCCCGTCCGGGTGCAGCACCGTGTAGGGGATCCCCATCGGTGAGTACATGCTCACCAGCTCGTCCGGGGAGGCCAGGTCGGCCTTGGTCAGACACAGGAGGGGGTCCAGCCCCGCGTCGTAGGCCGCGACCAGGCAGCGGTCCACGAAGCGGGGCTGGGGAGCGGGCTCGGCCAGTGAACACACGATCGCGATCTGATCGGCGTTGGCGACGATGATCCGCTCCACGGGATCGGTGTCGTCGGCGGTACGGCGCAGGACCGAGGTGCGTTCCTTCACCCGGACCACCCGGGCCAGGGTGCCGGGGTTGCCCGACAGGTCACCGACCACGTCCACACGGTCACCGACCACGATCGAGCCCCGGCCGAGTTCTCGCGCCTTCATCGCCACGACGGACACGTCGTCGATCAGGCAACGGTACCGACCCCGGTCCACCGCGGTGACCAGTGCCTCCACTGCGTCCTCGTGCTTGGGTCGGTTACGCGTGCGGGGACGAGAACCCCCTCGTGCACGCACCCGGACATCGTCCTCGTCCAGGTCGTGCCTTCCGCCCCGCATGCGACTCACCTCAGGGCCTCCGACCACAGGCCGGGGAAATCGGGCAAGGTCTTGCGGGTGGTGGCGATGTTCTCCACCTTTGTCCCGGGTACGGCGAGCCCGAGGACCGCACCGGACGTGGCCATCCGGTGATCGTCGTAGGAGTGGAACACTCCGCCGTGCAGTGGGCGGGGCGTGATGACGAGTCCGTCGTCGAGTTCGGTCACCTCGCCACCCAACTTGTTGATCTCCGTGGCGAGCGCCGCGAGGCGGTCGGTCTCGTGGCGGCGTAGGTGCGCAACACCGGTCAACCGGGACGGGCCCTCGGCCAGGGCCGCCACAGCCGCGATCGTCGGGGTGAGTTCACCGACGTCGTGCAGATCCACCTCGATGCCGTGAATGGTTCCGGTACCTCGCAGAGTCAGGTCGTGGCCGCTTCGGGTCACCTCGGCACCCATACGGGTGAACAACGAGCGCAGGGCATCACCGGCCTGAGTGGTGTGCTCGGGCCAGCCGGTCACGGTGATCTCGCCACCGCTGACCAGGGCCGCCGCGAGGAACGGCGCAGCGTTGGACAGGTCGGGTTCGACGGTGATCTCTTCGGCCTTGAACCGGCCGGGTTCGACCCGCCACTCGTTCTCGCCGGTGCTGACCTGCACCCCCACGGACCGCAGCATGTCCACGGTCATGTCCAGGTGCGGCTGGGAGGGCACGGATGGTCCTTCGTGCCGGATCCGGACCCCCTGGTCGAAAAGTGCTCCGCCCAGCAGCAGTGCCGAGACGAACTGCGAGGAGCCCGAGGAGTCCAAGGTGACCTCGCCACCACGCACAGCACCGGTGCCACGGATGGTGAAGGGCAGGGCACCCCTGCCACCGTCGTCGATGTCCGCACCCAGTGCGCGCAGCGCGTTCAGCAGTTCGTCGATGGGGCGCTCACGAGCCCTGGGGTCACCGTCGAAGGCGATCTCGCCGGTGGCCAGGCAGGCCAGAGGCGGAACGAAACGCATGACGGTACCCGCGTTGCCGATGTCGATCGACGCGGGGCCACGCAACGGGGAGGGGGACACCAGGAGGTCGGTGCCGTCGGCCCCGGCCGCGGTCACCTCCGTTCCCAGTGCCCGCAGCGCGCCCGTCATCAGCTCACTGTCCCGACTGACCAGGGGACCACGGACCAGGCACGGTGTTTCCGACAACGCGGCCAGTACCAGGGCACGGTTGGTCATCGACTTCGAACCGGGCAGGGACAGGCGGGCGTTCACCGGGCGGTCCGCGGTGGGGGCGGGCCAGTGCTCTTCGGTGGTGGATTCGTGGGACCGGGTGGACTGCGAGAACGCGGACTCAGGCATACCTCAAGGTTAGAGGAAGCGGGTGAACGGTGAGCCACACAGGGTTCGGCCCCCCAGTATCCTGGGGGTGCCATGGTGTATTTGGATCACGCTGCCACGACCGAGACCCGCCCCGAGGTGATCGCCGAGGTGGCGGCCGAACTCGGCTCCCTCGGAAATCCGTCCTCCCTGCACCAGCACGGGCGTACCGCCCGCCGCACGGTCGAGGAAGCACGGGAGAGCATCGCCGACGCGATGGGCTGTACCCCACACGAGGTGGTTCTCACCGGGGGTGGCACCGAGGCGAACAACATCGCCCTCAAAGGCCTCTACTGGCAGCGTCGTGCGGAGGATCCCCGCCGACGCCGGATCCTGCTCAGCGCCGTGGAACACCACGCGGCCCTCGATCCGGCCCACTGGCTGGCCGATCACCAGGACGCCGTCCACGAGGAGCTTGCCGTGGACACCCTCGGGAGGGTGAGTCCGCAGACCCTGCGGGAGGCGATCGAGCGCGACCGGTCCTCGGTCGCCCTGGTGTCGGTGATGTGGGCCAACAACGAGGTCGGTACGGTCCAACCGATCAGCGAACTGGCCGAGGTGGCGGCCGAGTACGGTGTTCCCTTCCACACCGACGCGGTACAGGCGGTCGGGTCCGAGCCCGTGGATTTTGCGGACTGCGGGGTGAGCGCGTTGACGCTCACGGGACACAAACTCGGCGGCCCGGTGGGAACCGGCGCCCTGTTGCTCGCCCGAGGGCTGACACCGGTACCGCTCCTGCACGGCGGCGGCCAGGAACGCGACATCCGCTCCGGCACGGTCTCGGCCCCTCTCGCCCGTGGCCTGGCCACGACCGTGCGATTGGCGGTCTCCGAACGTGAGAAGCACGCCGCACACCTGGCGGAACTCCGCGACGGGTTGGAGGAGCGGGTGCGGGCCGTGGTCCCCGACGTGGTCGTCAACGGCTGCACCGACGATCGACTGCCCGGAATCGCACATCTGTCCTTCCCCGGCTGTGAGGGTGACGCGTTGCTGATGCTTCTCGACGCGCACGGCATCTCCTGCTCCACGGGGTCGGCCTGTTCGGCCGGGGTCGCCCAGCCGAGCCACGTCCTGCTGGCCATGGGCGCCGACCCCGACACCGCGCTCAGCAGCTTGCGGCTGTCCCTGGGGCGCACCTCCACGGAGGAGGACACGGTCGCGCTGGCCGAGGCGATCGGCCCTGCCGTGGAGCGCGCCCGTGCCGCCCGCGCCAAACGCCGCTGAGCGCTGTGGTCGGAAAGGTCCACCGGCCGGCTTCACCGGTGATGATCCTGGTGCCGGAGACGAAAAGGGTGCCCCTGCGGGGTGGCTCGGTGCGATCACCCTGACCTACCGGCTCGAACACGTGGCTGCGAACCGCACCCGGCTGATCGCCGTCAAGTGGATGCCCTCGATCGGACGGGTGCTGGGCCGTGCCCGACGCCATGTGCCGGCATGGGGAGGAAGTCAAGATGCGCAAGCAGCTACGCACCCTGGCGACGCTGTCGACGAACACCCCGGACGTCGGGTTCAGGTCGCGCGCAGGAGCCGTCGCCCAGTGTGTTCGAGGAAAGCTCGGAAGTCGGCGGGTTCGTCCACGCTGAACTCGATGTCCGTCGCGGTCAGTACGACGGCGATCCATGTGTAGGAGTCGACGGATGCGGTGTAACGGCACCTGTGGTCGTCGATCGTTTCGAGGACGCCGTCGATGCGGTGGAGCCGGGACGCCGCGTCGTGCACATCGGTGTGCAGGGTGAGGACGACCTGGTTCGTCCTGGGCCCGTGGAAACGCGCTTCGATGTGCTGGACGAGGTCCTCGGTGGGTAGGGGGCGAGGCAGGAATGTTTTCTGCGTCGTCTGTGGTTCGGCGATGCGATCGACCCGAAAGTTCCTCCAGTCGTTCCGATCCCGGTCCCAGGCGTAGAGGTACCAGCGGCCGCGGATCTGGACCAGCCGCATCGGTTCGACGACTCGTCCGGAGACCCCCGATCTCCCGTGGTGGGTGAAGGACAAACAGTGCCGTGTGGTGATGGCCCGCGTCGTCGTGATCAGGGTGTCGGTGTCGACCCGGGGATGATCGACGTGGGCGAACTCGACCGCTGCCAGGACTTCGTCGGTCCGGCGCCGCAATGATGCTGGAAGGATGCGTCGCAGTTTCGCGCCCGCACGATCAGCGGCCTCGGCGGTGAAATCGACCCCGGTACCGCCGGTGGCGGCAAGACGTAGCCCGAGAACGATCGCCGTGGCTTCGTCGTCGTCGAGCATGAGCGGTGGCAACGCGGATCCGGCGACAAGGCGATAGTGGCCGCCGGGACCTCGTACACCTTCGACGATAGCCCAGATCGCGCAGGTGTTCCAGATCGCGGCGGAGTGTACGCGCGGGCACGTCCATGGCACGGGAGAGATCTTGAGAGGTCCAGCGTCGGCCGGATTGCAGCAGCGACAACAGTTCGAGCATCCGCTCTCCCGGTGTGGTCACAGTGTCCCTCCGTCGCTCACTCCAGTACTCGGACAATTGTGGCAAGGATCCGGCCACAACTGCTCGTAGCGTGAGGACATGTCTTCACACAGCGCAGCACCGGACGACCGTGCACGCTGGATCACCGTGGAAGGTGCGCGCACGCACAACCTTTGCGGGGTCTCGGTCCGTGTACCGAAGCATCGACTCACGGTGTTCACCGGGGTCTCGGGCTCGGGGAAGTCGTCGTTGGCCTTCGACACGATCGCGGCCGAGGCCGAGCGACTGGTCACCGGGGCATATCCGACGTTCGTGCGGAATCGACTGCCGCAGCATCCTCCGGCGGATGTGGACCGGATCGACGGACTGACGTTCACCACCATCGTCGACCAGCGACGCTTCACTGGGAACGCTCGTTCGACGGTAGGTACGGCCACCGATGTCGCCCCGATGCTGCGTCTGTTGTTCTCCCGCTCGGGGAGGCCGTCGGCGGGCCACTCCCCGGCGTATTCGTTCAACGATCCGAGTGGGATGTGCCCCCACTGCGAAGGTCTCGGTGTGCTCGCCGAGATCGATCTCGACCGTCTTCTCGACCGCTCACGGAGCTTGCGCGACGGTGCGATCCGATTTGCCACGTTCGCACCGGGAACCTATCGATGGAAGCGCCTTGTGCACTCCGGTCTGGTCGATCCGGACATCCCCTTGGGAGAGTTTCCCGAAGCCGTGCTCGACACGCTGTTGCACGCCGAGGGACTCCGTCTGCCGAATCCAGCACCGGAGTACCCCGAGCACGGGATCTTCGACGGTGTCGTCCCACGGTTGAGGGGGGCCTACCTGCGCAAGACGCCGTCACGCCTGACCGGTGAGGAGAAGGCAGACCTTGCCGACGTCGTGGTGCGCAGTACGTGCACGTACTGCGCCGGCACCCGCCTCAACGAGGCGGCGAGGAACAGCCTCGTCGACGGCCGATCGATCGCGGACTGGTCGCGCCTTCCGATCAGTGAACTGCGCACCGTCGTGTCAGCCGTCGACGATGCCTGGGTGGCACCGCTCATCACCTCGCTCCGGGAACGCCTTGAGGCACTTGACACCGTCGGGCTCGGCCATCTTTCCCTGGATCGGGGATCGTCGACCCTGTCCGGCGGAGAGGCCCAGCGGATCAAGATCGTCCGCCATCTCAGCAGTTCTCTCAGCGATGTGTGTTACGTCTTCGACGAACCCAGCGCCGGGCTGCACCCCCATGACGTACGGCGCCTCCTCCATCTCCTGCGGAGGTTGCAAGACGCGCACAACACCGTTCTCGTGGTGGAACACCATCCGACCGTCATCCTCGCGGCCGACCACATCATCGATCTCGGCCCCGGCGGCGGCACCGAAGGGGGCCAGGTCCAGTTCGAGGGCACCCCCGAGACGCTCACCACCGCAGACACCGCCACCGGCCGGTTCCTTCGTGCACCGATCGGCCCGGCCGGGCGATCACGCACGGCGCGAGGGACGGTGCGGATCACCAACGCTCGAAGCCACAATCTTCGAGACATCACCGTCGACGTGCCTCTTGGTGTTCTCACGGTCGTCAGCGGTGTCGCGGGGTCGGGGAAGAGCACGCTGGTCGCGGAGGAACTGCCGCGCCAACACCCCGATTTCGTGGTTGTCGGCCAGGCACCTCTGCACGGCGGCATCCGTTCGACACCGGCCACCGTGCTCGGCGTGGCCGAACCGATACGGATGCTCTTCGCACGAGTGAACGGTGTACATCCCTCGTGGTTCAGCGCCAACGCCCGTGGTGCGTGTCCCCTGTGCAGGGGTAAGGGGATCGTCGTCACGGACCTGGCCTTCCTGGACGACGTCCGGACCGAATGCGATGCCTGTGGGGGAAGCCGTTTCAACGACCGTGCGCTCGGTGCCACTCTGAACGGTCGCAGTATCGTCGATGTGTTGGCGATGAACCCGGCGTCCGCAGCAGACCTGCTCGCCGATCACCGCGAGGTCACCCGGCGACTACGGTGGCTGGACCGCGTCGGGATCGGTCACCTCTCCATCGGGCGGAGTCTCGACACGCTGTCCGGGGGAGAACGACAACGACTTCTTCTCGCCGCTCACCTCGTCGAGGCTCCTGCGGACGAGTCTCTGCGCATCGTGCTCGACGAACCCACCACCGGGCTTCACGGCACCGACGTCGACCGACTTCTCACCCTCTGTGACGAGCTCGTCGACGTCGGGGCGACGATCGTCCTCGTCGAACACGATCAACGAGTGATCACTCGGGCCGACCACGTGATCGACATCGGGCCAGGGGCCGGGCAGGACGGCGGAGTCGTCGTGTATCAAGGCCCACCCAGCGGCCTGGTCGAAGAGCGGGCGTCGGTCACCGGCCACTATCTACGCGTCGCAGGTGGGCCGCGCCGTCGGGCACCCTTCGACGCCGGTCACTCGGCCCGCTGAATACTCACTGTTTCCAGGGTCACATCGTTGACGGGGCGGTCGTTCGGGTCGGTCTCCAACGAGGCGATGGAATCCACGACTTCCTGGGACTCCTCGTCGGTGACCTGGCCGAAGATCGTGTGCGCGCCGTTGAGGTGCTCGGTCGGGGCCACCGTGATGAAGAACTGTGAGCCGTTGGTGTCCGGGCCCGAGTTGGCCATGGCGAGCATGCCCGCGGAATCGAAGGTCCGGTCGGAGTCGAACTCGTCCTCGAACTGGTAGCCGGGTCCCCCTCGCCCACTGCCCTCCGGGTCACCGCCCTGGATCATGAACTGGTCGATGACCCGGTGGAACACGGTGTCGTTGTAGAACTCGG
>DXDP01000077.1 GCA_019115445.1 Candidatus Nocardiopsis merdipullorum | reverse complement strand
GGACCAGATCCACAAGAAGACCGTGAGTGTGACCGTGAGCAGGCCGGAGACCGCGGGCAACATCCGACGTCGACGCGTGTGACCGAGTTGGTCCTCCAGGGCACTGTGTGGGGAGTCCAGAGTGGTGCGGTGCTCCTCGTGCACGGGATGGTCGGCGGTGGTGATGCGATCCGGAGACAGTACGCGCGGGGGTCGTTCGTCGACGTGCTCGGCCGGCAGGGAGTTCTCCTCCTCTTGCGCGGTGTCGGTACGTGCGCGGTGAACGGGGTAGCCTTCCGCCGTCAGCGGGCCCATGGAGGAGGCGATCCGCTCGCGTTTCGTGGCCAGGGCAGGATCGGAACAGGTGTGCATCACGCGCTCGCGCAACCCCGGTGGGTGTCCGGGTGGATGCAGCAGGGCCAGCGCCGAGGACACCTCCTGGAGTTGGGCGCGCCAGGACGGTTGCTCGCCCTTGTCATCGAGACCCTCCCGTAGTTCCTCCGCGGCCCGGTGGATCGCCGAGCGTGCCAGTTCGCCGCAGATCCGCGGGTCCAAGGACAGGATCCGGGCCACCGCTGCGGTCGGCAGGGCGTGGCGAAGCGTGAGTTCGACGAGTTCGCGGTGGCTGGCAGGCAGCCGGGAATACATGTGTGCCACGGGGGTCTCGGCGGGGACGGTGGCCAGACGGCCGTAGGGGCAGGTGTGGGTGAGACCGTGCCGTTGGCAGGCAGCCCGTGTCAGGGCATACAACCATGGGCCCAGGTCGGCCGGGTCGGCACGTTCCTCTTCCAGGAGTGTGCCGGCCACCAAGGCGTCGTGCACGGCCGTGGCCGCCGGGTCGTCGGTGCCGTCACCTTCCCCCACCAGGGACCAGGCGTAGCGGTACAAAGGCTGGGCGAATGCGTCGTAGAGTGCTGCGACGGCGATGGCCCCCGGTGTCGATTCGTCTCTTTCAGTGTCTCCGGTCACGTTTCTCCCCCTGTTTTCTCGTGACGCTAGTCAGAGAGTCGCTCGGAGGTGGAAGAATCGGTGAGCTGTGGCCGGAAGGTAAGGTTTCTGTTACTCAGAGTCCGACACGCGATGACAGACGTGTGCATGTGACCCCGAAGATGGGTGTGGGCCCGGAACGAGCACATTCCGGGCCCACGCGTACGGCAGTGGTGTCGACCCTTCGCCGACGGAAGTCTTCGCCCGGTCACTCGCCGCCGCGCGAGGGGGAACCGATGGCGACCATCCGTTCCACGGAACGTCGGGCCTGCTCGGAGGTCTTGGGGTCGACGGTGATCTCGGTGGTGCCGTGGCGCAGCGAGTTCAGCAGCTTGTCCGCGTCGATCATCTTCATGTAGTGGCACTCCGCACGGCTGTTGACCGCCTCGAACTCCGTGGTGGAGTTGGCGTTGCGCAGCTGGTGCAGCATGCCGGTCTCGGTCGCGATGAGGACCTTCTTGGCGTCGGTGGTCTCCGCGGCGTTGAGCATGCCGCCGGTGGAGAGCACCTTGACGCGATCCTCGGGGACGGCGCCGCTGCCCACGAGGTAGAGGGCGGAAGTGGCGCAACCGCATTCGGGGTGCACGTACACCTCCGCGTCGGGCTCGGACTCCACTCGCTCTCGGAGGGTGTGGCCGTCGATCCCGGCGTGCACGTGGCACTCGCCCATCCACACGTGGATGTTCTCGCGGCCGGTGATGCGCTTGACGTGGGCGCCGAGGAACTGGTCGGGCAGGAAGAGGATCTCCTGCTCCTCGGGGATGGAGCGGATCACGTCGGCGGCGTTGGAGGAGGTGCAGCAGATGTCGGTCTCGGCCTTGACCGCGGCGGTGGTGTTGACGTAGGCGACCACCACCGCACCGGGGTGCTCGGCCTTCCAGTTGCGCACGTCCTCGGCGGTGATGGTGTCGGCCAAGGAGCAGCCCGCGTTGGGGTCGGGCAGCAGGACGGTCTTCTCCGGGGCGAGGATCTTTGCGGTCTCGGCCATGAAGTGCACACCGCAGAAGACGATGGTGCTCGCCTCGACACTGGCGGCCAGGCGGGACAGGGCCAAGGAATCACCGGTGTGATGAGCCACGTCCTGGATCTCAGGACGCTGATAATTGTGCGCGAGGATGACGGCGTCGCGCTCCTCGGCCAGACGATGGACCTCAGCGGCCCATTCTTGCCTGGTCATGGTGTCCGCGGTGGCGGTGACCGGTGCCATGTCCAACTACTTCCTTGAGGCTGTGGGCACGTCGTGGAGCTCCGTGCCATGGGCAGGTGTTCTGAGAACAGGTTTTGGCCTGTCAGGCACAAACCTGGTGCAGCCTAACATGGCGGTGAACGGAAGGGACAGGGTGGATACCCCGAAAGCAAACGGACAGGTTGTGGCTGATTCGGACAACTCTCTTGCCCCCGGTGTGCCAAGAGACCCGGAGGCGCGAGACGGTCCTTCTGCGCCGCTCCACGCACACGAAGCACTCTCCGTCGTGCTGCAGATCCGCGACGGAGAGCTGTGCGTGCTGTTGTGGCGAAGGGCCCTGCCCCCCTGCGAAGGGCAATGGTCATTGCCCGGCGGACGTTTGACCCGCAACGAGAGCCTCGGCGACTCCATCCGCCGCCAGCTGGCCCAGAAGGTCGACGTGCGCGACCTCTCCCACCTGGAGCAGCTGGAGACCCGCAGCGACCCGGACCGCGATCCGCAACGCCGTACCCTGGCCACCGCCTACCTGGGGCTCGTGCCCGCAGACATCGACCCGGTCGTGCCCTCCGACACCGGGTGGCATCCCGCCGCCGACCTGCCACCCATGGCCTTCGACCATGCCTGCATCGTGCGCTCCGGCCGCAGACGGCTACGCGCCAAACTCGGCTACACCAACGTGGGTTTTGCCTTGGCCCCACCCGAGTTCACCGTCTCGGAACTGTCCGGCTACTACCGAGCGGCCCTGGGGCACGACGTGGCCGCCACCAACCTGCGTAGAGTCCTGTTGCGCCGAGGCCAGATCGAGGAAACCGGACGTTCGGTCCGCTCCGGACGCTCCGGCGGACGCCCCGCGGCGCTGTTCCGGTTCCGAGCCCACGAGCTGGAGGTCACCGACGAGTTCGCCGTGCTCCGCCCACCCGAACGCAACTGACCGCCGGGTAGACTCCCTCGGCGTGGCTATTCGTACTGTGGTGTTCGACGTCGGTGAGACCCTGATCGACGAGACGCGCATCTTCGGGCGCTGGGCCGACCGGTTCGGCATCCCCCACATGGCCTTCTTCGGAACCATCGGTGGTGTCCTGGCCACGGGGGGCACCATCACCGACGGCATACGCGCGCTCGTTCCCGGGTTCGATCTGGCCACCGAGAGTGCGCGTTGGCGTGCCGAGGACCCCGACGGCCCACGCGAACACTTCGGGGAGGCCGACCTGTACGCAGACGTGCGACCCGCCTTTGCGACGATGCGTGCCCAAGGGCTCACCCTGATCATTGCCGGTAATCAACCCTCCCTGGCCGGTGCCACCCTCAAGGCCATGAACCTGGGCGTGGAAGGCATCGGCATCTCCGATGACTGGGGCGTGAGCAAACCTGATCCGGCCTTCTTCGAACAGACCCTGGCCCTGACGGAGGCGGCCCGCCCCGGTGTCTCCCCCGACGAGATCCTCTATGTCGGTGACCGCACCGACAACGACGTCCTTCCGGCCCGCGCCGCCGGTATGCGCACCGCCCTTCTACGCAGAGGTGTCCACGGCTATCTGCACGCCGCAGGCCCCGACGCGCAGCAGGCCGATGTCGTCGTGGACGACCTGCATCAGCTCGCGGACTGGATCGCCGATCACAACCTTCGGTGACCGGCCCCGACCTGCGCGTCGAGTCTGCTTGAACACGTGCACCGCGAATCCGCCCCCCGGGGTCGGCGTGTCGACACCGGCAGATCCGGGCAGATGCGTAGCGTGCGAATCTGCGTACGCCTCCTCACTCCCGGGAAGGCCCCCCTTCAGGGCCCGAATGGAGACCAGACCCCGATGATCACGTTCGAGGACGCCACCAAGCACTACCCCGACGGCACGGTCGCTGTGGACGGACTGAATCTGACTGTCGAGACCGGGTGCACCACGGTCTTCGTGGGCCCGTCCGGCAGTGGCAAGACCACCTCGCTACGGATGATCAACCGGATGGTCGAGCCCACTTCCGGTTGCGTCCTCATAGACGGAAAGGACATCCGCAGTCAGGACCCGGCGTTGCTGCGTCGCTCGATCGGTTACGTGATCCAGCAGGCCGGTCTCTTCCCACATCGCACCGTGCTCGACAACATCGCCACGGTGCCCCGACTCCTGGGCTGGAGCCGGAGCAGGTCCCGGGCCAAGGCCCACGAACTGCTGGAGCTGGTCGGCCTGGAACCGAGCCAGGCCAAGCGTTATCCCCACCAGCTGTCCGGTGGCCAACAGCAGCGGGTGGGGGTGGCCCGCGCCCTGGTCGCCGACCCACCGATCCTGCTCATGGACGAACCGTTCAGCGCCGTCGACCCGATCGTGCGGGCAGGCCTTCAGGAGGAACTGGCCCGGCTGCAGAGCGAGCTCCGCAAGACGATCGTGTTCGTCACCCACGACATCGACGAAGCGGTACGCATCGGTGACCGTATCGCCGTCTTCCGACCCGGGGGCGAACTGGCCCAGTGCGACACCCCCGAACGGCTCCTCGCCGAACCGGTCGATGCGTTCGTGGAGTCCTTCATCGGCTACGACCGAGGTGTACGCAGGCTCTCCTTCTTCCCCGCCAGGAACCTGTCCCTGCGGGAGGAGGCCGTCGTCGATCACCAGAGCAAGGTCGAGTGGGCCTTGAGCGCCGCCACCGTCAGTGGGGAGCCGTGGGTTCTGGTGGTGGACCACGAACGCAGACCCTTGGGCTGGGTCAGTGACGCGCAGCTACGGGACTCGCCCAGCGGTCTGGCCCTTGCCGAACTTCCACGAACCCCCTACGGGCACACCTTCGACGTCGCCGATGACTCGCTGCGTGCCGCACTCGACGCGGCCGTGCTCTCCCCGGCCGGGCGCGCCGTCGGAGTGGACGAGGACGGGTGCGTCCTGGGAGTGGTGTCGCAGAACGACCTCGGTACCGCGCTCTGGTCGGTGTCGTGATGGGTGCGGTGTGGGATTGGCTGTACGGCATCGTCGAACACGCGGTGACGCATTGGCACTACCC
>DXDP01000076.1 GCA_019115445.1 Candidatus Nocardiopsis merdipullorum | reverse complement strand
ACCTTGCCGGATTCGTCGCGCACGGGGGCGGCCAGGGACCGCAGCCCCTCCTCGAGTTCTTGGTCGACGACGGCGTGGCCCTGCTCACGCACGCGCAGGATCTCGGAGCGCAGTTCGTCCGGGTCGGTGATGGTGAAGCGGGTCAGCGGTTGGAGGTGAACGCGAGCAAGGTAGGTCGACAGCTCCTCGTCGTCGTACCCGGCCAGCAGGACCCGGCCCATGGAGGTCGTGGACGCCGGGAAGCGGGTGCCGACCGTGATCGCCACCGCCATGATGCGTGAGGTCGCCACGCGGGCGACATAGAGCACGTCGTCACCCTCCAGCACCGAGACCGACGCGGATTCGTGCACCCGGGCCGAGAGATCTTCCAGGTGGGGTTGGGCGACGTCGGGAAGACCTGCGGAGGCCACGTAGGCGTAGCCGAGGTCGAGTACGCGCGGAGTGAGGGAGAAAAGACGCCCGTCTGTGCGCACGTATCCCAGATCCACGAGCGTGAGCAGGAACCGACGGGCAGCCGCCCTGGTCAGGTCGGTGACGCGGGCGACTTCGCTGAGTGTCATGGACGGCTGTTCGGCCGAGAAGGCGCGGACGACCATGAGCCCGCGCTCCAGGGATTGCACGAAGTGGGTGCCGCGGGCCTGCTCGTGGGACATGGGACCTTCCTGAATCGGTTCTGCTCCATCAGAGATGTTCTCATGCCGAACGCGCATGGGGTGCGGAGAGTTTCCTTGACCCGGTACGGGAACAGCGCTACGGTCACACATAATGTTCGCTTTGAGAACATTCATTCGCTATACGAACGGAGGGTGCACATGATCGTGCCCCTGGACGAAGCGGTCCGTGAGCTCGTCCACGACGGCGACACAGTCGCCCTGGAAGGATTCACCCATCTCATCCCCGTCGCAGCCGGACACGAGATCATCCGCCAGGGGCTGCGTGACCTGACGCTCGTACGGATGACCCCCGACATCGTCTACGACCAGCTCATCGGTGCCGGCTGCGCACGCAAACTGGTCTTTTCCTGGGGCGGCAACCCCGGAGTGGGGTCGCTGCATCGCTTCCGCGACGCGGTCACCCACGGCCGGCCCCACCCGCTGGAGATCGAGGAACACAGCCACGCCGGGATGGTCAATCGCTACGTCGCGGGCGCCTCCGGCCTGCCCTTTGCGGTGCTGCGCGGTTACAGCGGTACCGACCTGATCGCACACAACGCGAACATCAAGACGATCAGCTGCCCCTTCACCGGGCAGGAGCTTGCCGCGGTCCCGGCCCTCAACCCCGACGTCACCGTCGTGCACGCCCAGCGCGCCGACCACGAGGGCAACGTACAACTGTGGGGTATCACCGGGATCCAGAAGGAAGCCGTCCTGGCCGCCGAGCGTGCCCTGGTCACGGTCGAGGAAGTGGTCAAGACCCTGGAACCGGTTCCCGGACAGGTGATTCTTCCCTCCCGGGTGATCGACGCAGTCAGCCCCGCCCCCGGCGGTGCTGCCCCCTCCTATGCCCACGGCTACTACGAGCGTGACAACGCCGCCTACAAGGCCTGGGACAAGACCGGTCGTGATCGCCGGGCCTTCGCCGCCTGGCTGGCCGGGCTCACCGGCACCGAGTCCTCCTCCGAACCTGGGTTGGAGCAAAGTTGAACACCGTGACCTGGACCTCCGACGAGATCATGACCGTCACCGCGGCGCGCTCGCTGCAGGACCGCATGTCGTGCTTCGTGGGGATCGGTCTGCCCAGTACCGCCGCGAACGTGGCCCGACGTACCCACGCCCCGGGGCTGTGGATGATCTACGAGTCGGGCACGCTCGGAACGGTTCCCGAGCACCTGCCGTTGTCCATCGGTGATGGGATCCTCGCCGAGACCGCAGACACCGTCGTCTCCGTTCCGGAGGTCTTCAACTACTGGCTACAGGCGGGCAGGATCGACGTCGGTTTCCTGGGGGCCGCACAGATCGACCGGTACGCCAACATCAACACGACCGTGATCGGTGACTACCAGGATCCGAAGGTGCGGCTGCCCGGAGCGGGCGGTGCCCCCGAGATCGCCGCCTCGTGCCGCGAGGTCATCGTGATCACACGGCACAGTCGACGTGCCTTTGTGGACACCGTGGACTTTGTGACCTCGTTCGGGCACGGGACGGGCCCGGGTGATCGGCAACGTCTGGGGCTGCGTGGTGCAGGGCCCACAAGGATCATCACCGACCTGGGTGTTTTGGAGCCGGACCCCGACAGCCGCGAACTCGTGCTGACCGGGGTACACCCGGGTATCGGGGTCGAGCAGGTCGAGGAGGCCACCGGATGGAGGTTGAAGGCCGCCGAGAACGTGACGGTCACGCCCGAACCCACCGAGGAGGAACTGTCCGTGGTCCGGTCCCTGACGAAGACCTAAGATCCTAACAGTGTTAGGTTCGAGTGTTCACGCGGCCACGGCCGCCCCCGATCACCAGGAGGCACACGGTGACCGATGTCTACGTCCTCGACGCAGTTCGTACCCCCTTCGGCAAGTACGGCGGTGCCCTGTCCGAAGTCCGCCCCGACGACCTGGCCGCTCACGTGGTCGAAGCTCTGATCGAACGCGTACCCGAACTGGACGGCGGGGACGTCGAAGAAATCCTCCTCGGCAACGCCAACGGGGCCGGCGAGGAGAACCGCAACGTCGCCCGTATGGCCGCCCTGCTGGCGGGGTTGCCCACCACCGTTCCCGGAGCGACCGTCAACCGCCTGTGCGGTTCCGGCATGGAGGCGGCCGTCCAGGCCACCCGCACGATTCAGACCGGTGATGCCTCACTGACGGTGGCCGGGGGAGTGGAGTCCATGAGCCGCGCCCCCTGGGTCCTGCCCAAGCCACCCAAGGGTTTTCCCGCCGGAAACGCCACTTTGCACTCGACCACGCTCGGCTGGCGTCTGGTCAACCCCCGCATGCCCGACCGGTGGACGGTCTCACTCGGCCGGGCCACCGAGGACCTGGCCGATGCACACGGCATCGACCGCACCGACCAGGACGCCTTTGCCCTGGCCAGCCACACCAAGGCCGCCCGGGCCTGGGAGAAGGGGATCTTCACCGACGAGATCGTGCAGGTCCCCGGCCACGAAATGGAACGGGACGAGTGCATTCGTCACACCAGCACCGACAAGCTCACCGGGCTCAAGCCGGCCTTTCGCGCCCAAGGCACCGTCACCGCCGGAAACGCCTCACCCCTCAACGACGGCGCCGCAGCCCTGTTGATCGGAGACCGGACCGCCGCCGACCGAACAGGTCTGGAACCACTCGCCCGCATCGCAGGACGTGGGGTCGCCGGTGTCGACCCCGAGAAGTTCGGTATCGGTCCGGTCCGTGCCGCCGAGATCGCCCTGGAACGGGCCGGGATCGGCTGGTCCGACCTTTCCGTCGTCGAACTCAACGAGGCCTTCGCGGCCCAGTCCCTGGCCTGCATACGCAGCTGGAAAGAGCTGGACCCCGAAATCGTCAACCCCAACGGCGGAGCCATCGCCATCGGCCACCCCCTGGGTGCATCCGGAGCACGCATCATCGGTTCCCTCGCCCACGAACTGCGTCGACGTGGCGGAGGTTGGGGACTGGCGACCCTGTGCATCGGTGTCGGCCAGGGCCTGGCCGTTGTCCTGAAGGCCTGACCACACGCGGGGCCCGAGGCCGGCCCCGGGCCCCGCACGAGCAAAGGAACCACAGCCATGCCCACCACACCTTCCGAAGAAGGGACCGCATCCGGGCTGTACGTGCCCGGATACATCCGTGATCACGACACCCACCCGCCTCTGAACCACCCCGAATACAACAGCACCCGGTTGCGGCATCCCCGACGCACGCCGGCCCTGTTGCCGCACATGCTCACCGAGATCACTTCCCCCGTCCTCGGGGAGGACCGTCTGGGCGAGCACGACCACGACCTGACCCGGCAACACGAGGGGGAACCTCAGGGTCAGCGCATCATCGTGCACGGGCAGGTCCGCGACAGCAACGGCCGACCCGTCCCGCACAGTCTGGTGGAGGTCTGGCAGGCCAACGCCGCCGGACGCTACCGGCATGTCGGAGACAACTGGCCCGCCCCTCTGGACCCCAACTTCACCGGGGTGGGACGTACCCTGACCGACGATCGGGGGCACTACCGGTTCGTCACGGTCCGCCCCGGCGCCTACCCCTGGAAGAATCACCGCAACGCCTGGCGACCGGCCCACATCCACTTCTCCCTGTTCGGTCGGGCCTTCACCCAGCGCCTCGTCACCCAGATGTACTTTCCCGACGACCCGCTGTTCTTCCAGGACCCCATGTGGAACTCGGTCCCCGACCCCAAGGCACGCGCCCGCATGCTGGCCTCTTTCGACTACGACACCACCGAACCCGAATGGGCTCTGGCCTACCGCTGGGACATCGTCCTGCGCGGACGGGAACAGACCCCCTTCGAGTCCGAGGACGAGGTCCTGGAAGGTGACGAATGAGCAACCACACCACCCCGGCCCAGACGGTCGGACCCTACCTGCACATCGGCCTGCCCTGGCCGGACGGCCCCTACGCGGTCACCGAAGGCACCGCCGGGGCCGTGTGGATCCGCGGCACCGTCACGGACGGTGCCGGAGAACCGGTCGGCGACGCCCTTGTGGAGACCTGGCAGGCCGACCCCGACGGCCGTTTCGACCACCCCGATGACCCCAGAGGCGCCCGGTCCCACCCGGGTTTTCGCGGATTCGGGCGCTGCCCCACCGACGTCGACGGCACTTTTGGCATCCTCACGCTCAAACCCGGGTCGGTCCCCGGCCCGAACGGGCCCCAGGCGCCACACATCGACGTGTCGTTGTTCGCGCGCGGCATGCTGCATCGGGTGGTCACCCGCGTGTACTTTCCCGAGGAAGAGAAGGCCAACGCCGCCGACCCCGTCCTGAGGAGCATCGACGACCCCGACGCACGGGACACCCTCGTGGCCCGTACGGCCCCGGACGGATACCGTTTCGATATCCGCATCCAGGGTGAGGACGAGACCGTTTTCTTCGACATCTGAACCGCACCAGGAAGCACCGGCAAGGAGTTCGGCCCATGACCGGCCTGTTCGACGGGGTCCTCACCCGAGGACCCATCGGCCCGCTCACCGACGACACCGCCTGGCTCGGTGCGCTCCTGGAGGCCGAAGCGGCACTGGCACGGGCCTTGGCCGACACCGGGTTCCTGTCACAGGAGCAGGCCGAGACGATCGTCGCTGCCTGCGACCCGGGCCACTACGACCAAAAGGAACTGGGCCGAGCCGCAGCGGACGGTGGAAACCCCGTCATCCCCTTGGTACAAGAACTGACCGCACAAGTACGACGTGCCGACCCCGAGGCCGCACGACACGTGCACCGGGGTGCCACCAGTCAAGACATCATGGACACCGCGGCGATGTTGTTGACGCGCCGCGCGGGCAGGGTCGTACTGTCCGACCTGCGAGCACTGGGCCGGGCCTTGGCCACCCTGGCGGCCGAACACCGACTCACCCCCATGCCCGGACGTACCCTGCTCCAGCAGGCCCTGCCCACCACCTTCGGCGCGGTGAGCGCCGGATGGGCACAAGGGGTGTGGGAAGCAGCCGACGACCTCGAACGGGCTCTGACCGACTGCTCTGCGGCCCAGCTCGGCGGCGCCGTGGGTACCCTTGCCTCCCTCCAGGAACACGGGCCCGCCGTGGCCACGGCCTTCGCCGCCCACCTGGACCTGAGCGAGCCCGTCCTGCCCTGGCACACCGACCGCGGCCGGGTGGTGGCACTGGCGGCCGCGTTCGGCCGTGCCTGTGGCGCGGTCGGCACTGTGGCCCACGACGTGATCCTGCTCGCCCAGACCGAGGTCGGCGAGGTGAGCGAGGAAGCAGGCCCGGGCGTCGGTGGCTCCTCGACCATGCCGCACAAACGCAATCCCATCGCCGCCGTTTCGGCCCTGGCCGCCGCCCGACAGGCACCAGGTTCGGTCGCCACCTTGATGACCACGCAGATCCAGGAACACCAACGTGCGGCCGGTCCCTGGCATGCCGAGTGGTTGCCCCTGACCGAGTTGCTGCGGCGCACCGGAAGTGCCGTTTCCTGGATGCGTACCGGGATCGAACGCCTACGCGTACACCCCGACCGGATGCGTGCCAACCTCGACGCCACCGGCGGACTGGCCCTGTCCGAACGCATCACCACCGACCTGACCCCCGAACTGGGCCGGATGAAGGCCCATCGACTCGTGACCGGGGCCTGCACCGAGGCCGCCGACTCCGGCCAGGACCTGGCCCAGGTCCTGGCCGAGCACCTCGAAGGGATCCGCACCCGCGAGCAGGTGGCGGCCCTGTTGGACCCCGCCGACCACCTGGGCTCGGCCCCCACGTTCACCGATCGCGTCATCGCCGGCACAACAGGTAGGGCCGGCACAGCGGTACATCACAGCGACAACGAAGAAGGACATGATGAGCGTTGACCTCCACCACACAGTGAGTGGCCCACCGCAGGCCCCGCCCGTACTGCTCGGCGGTTCCCTCGGCACCACCGCGCAGATGTGGGAGCCACAGGTCGAGGCGTTGTCCACCGTTTTCCGGGTGATCTGCTTCGATCACCGGGGCCACGGTGGATCTTCGGTCCCACCCGGGCCCTACGACATGGCCGACCTCGGCGGGGACGTACTCCGGTTGATGGACCGCCTGGGCATCGGCCGAGCTCACTACGCGGGCCTGTCCCTGGGAGGCATGGTCGGTCAGTGGCTGGCCGTCCATGCCCCCGAACGCATCGACCACCTGGCGCTGCTGGCGACCTCACCGCACATGGGCCCCGCACAAGCATGGCGTGACCGGGCCTCCCTGTCCCGGGAGAAGGGCACAGGGGCCCTGGCCGACACCGTGGTGGACCGCTGGTTCACCAAGCCCTTCACCGAGTCGCACCCTGACGAGGTGACCTCCTTGCGCAACCAGATCGCCGGTACCGACCCGGAGGGGTATGCCGCTTGCTGTGAGGCCATCTCCACGTGGGACATCCGTGAAGAACTGTCGAGGATCCAAGCCAATACCCTGATCATCGGCGGTGCCGACGATCCGGCGACCCCGGTGGAGGGAAACGCCGCACTGATGGCGGAACTGATCCCCCAGAGCCGGTTGGCGGTGTTGGACCAAGCCGCACACCTGTTGTCCTGGCAGCAGGCGGCCAAGGTCAATGCTCTGCTCACCCAGCACTTCAGTTCAGCACACAGCCACGAGGCGGGGATGCGGGTGCGACGGGCCGTGCTCGGCGACGCGCACGTGGACCGCGCCCAGGCCCGGACGACGGCCTTCACCGAGCCGTTCCAGGATCTGATCACCCGTTACGCCTGGGGAGAGATCTGGACACGGCCCGGCCTGGGTCGACGTACTCGTAGCTGCATGGTGCTCACCGCACTGGTCGCCCAAGGACACTGGAACGAGGTGCCCATGCACGTGCGTGCTGCGTTGCGCAACGGTCTGTCCCCTGACGAGATCGGTGAAGTGTTCCTCCAGAGCGCCGTCTACTGTGGGGTTCCCGCGGCCAACAAGGCCTTTGCTCTGGCACAGGAAGTTTTCGACGAGGAGTGAGGAGATCGCCGGGCCGGGGTCAGGGCTTGACCGCGACCCCGGACAGTTCCCACAGCTTCACCTCGGGGTCCACCGGCCGGGCCACCGGGTCCCGGCCGGGGTGACGCCAGCTCTGACAGTCCACGGCCCGGGAAACCTCACCGTGCCCATTGGGCCAGGGACTGACCAGTTCCAGACCTTCGAAGACCACGGAAGCCTCCTCCGGGCTGCGCACCCGGCCCCACGGGGTGCCGAAGGACAAGATCTTCTCCGTCACCCAAGCGCCCGCCTCGGGATCGTCCGAGACGATGTGGGAGTAGATCACGTAGGACCCCGAGGGAAGGTTGGAGATCAGCTCGTGTGCCAGGGGGAAGGCCTCGCCGTCGGGAATGCAGTGCAGCAATGACACCAACATCACGCACACCGGCAGCTCGGGGTCGATCAGCCGCCGCGTCTGGGACGAGTTCAGGATCTGCTCGGGCTCACGGATGTCGGCGAGCAGGAACGCGGTCTCGGGAGTGTTGCTGAGCAGCGCCCGGCCGTGCGCGAGAACGATGGGATCGTGGTCGACATAGACCACCCGGGCCCGTGGGTTGACCTTTTGGGCCACGTGATGGGTGTTGTCGGCGGTGGGAAGCCCCGCACCCAGGTCGAGGAATTGCTCCACCCCCTGGGAAGCGACGTAGGAGACCGCGCGGGAAAGAAAGGAGCGATTGCCGTTGGCCAGGTCGAGCAGTTCGGGAATTCGCTCCAGAAGAACGTTGCAGGCTTTCCGGTCGACCTCGAAGTTGTCCTTGCCTCCCAGCAGGTAGTCGTACATGCGGGCGATGCTGGGGGTGTTCATGTCGATGTCGGGGGGGAAGCGTTCAGCCATCTGTGATGTGGGGCCACCACCGCCTGCAGAACGGGGAGGAAGACCCCTTACCTCCTTCTGAGTGGTTGTCGCAGAGGTCGGTCACACCTTGCGCGTGCGCCGTGGCGTGAGGTGCTCGTCAGCGGCATCGTAACTGTGATTGGGGGCCTTGAGGGCGTTTTTCGAGAGAAATGCAGAAGTGGGTGTTCGCCCCTCTGTGTTCAGGTTTCGAACCGGTTGACTTCGGGCAGCTCATCGGCGAGAGTGCCCGGCGCTGCGGCCCTGATGCTTTCTCCGAGGTTTGCGGGGAGCGTCGGTGGATCCGGTGGAGGAGGGGCCCACCAAAACGCGGCCGCGGAGTCGGGGGAAACACCCACCGAGAAATCGACGGGTTGGGCACCGGTGGTTTCCCCTCCGAAGGTCTCGTCCTCTCCCGAGCTTGCCGATGTGCCGTGCTGCGCGACCCGTGCGATGAATGCCTTGCGTTCCGAACCGGCCCATCGGACAAGGACGAAGGGGTCGCGGTCGGCCTCGTGGGCCAACCGCGAAACGGCCGAGACCACATGGAGGCACCTGCCCCGCCACTCAGGACAGGAACACGTCGACACCAAGGAGCCCCACCCGGGCGGCACCAGGTCCAGGCCCAGCAACGCAAAGACCCGATCGGTCTTCGGGGGTAGTTCCCCGGCCAGGACCCGGGCCCGAAACACCTCCTGGGAGGCCAGAGCCGCGCAGATGCGCTCCCACTCTTGTTCCGACAACACATGCCGGATCACACTCACCTGGTGACCCTGTCCACCCACCCGGGTGAGGATCTCCC